>JBFMGN010000322.1:0-4720 GCA_040752435.1 Spirochaetota bacterium | reverse complement strand
GTATTTCATCCGCAGGTCGAGGCTGGTGTCTGGAATAAATTCAGGTTTTCCCGTAAAAAACGATTCTCCAAGCACAGTCTCACCAAACTTTACAGGGGTTGATTTGAAATACGTAAGGATGTCCTCTGGCGTGACCTTCACAGTTGCCGGAATGGGATAAGGTGGAGGGAAAATACCCATAACTGAGGCTACATACAGGGACTCTTCCTCATTTTTTGCCCAAAGGATCGCACCGGAGTCGGCCTTGATACTTTTTACCGCGGTTGCAACAATATAATCCAGCAGGCTTGCTATATCGGTTTTTTCGGCGGCAGCCGTGCTTGTAGTCTGCATAAACTCATAGAGAGAGGCGAAATGTTTCCGGAGGCGCCAGATCAGCTCTTTGTTTTTTTCATCCTGGGTCGAATTATACAGATGAAGCAGAAAAAAATGCAGCCAATAAGAACCCGGAATAAAAAGCATGTGTACAATCGTACTTTTGTGGTTAAATATCAGCATCAGGAGATTATACAGAAGAAAAGTGGAGGCAATGGATAACCGTGATTGGAGTATGATTTTGCTATCCGGCGCAGTGTGCCCGGGTGCCTGATATAAATTTATTGTTAGATATACAATATTCAGAAATAAAAATATGCGATAGAAGACCGCTAATTTTCCCGGATCAAAGTAGAATGATTTGTCCGGGATAATCTGCAATATATTACCGGATAAGATAAATATTATAATATTGACGGTAATAAACAGAACAAAGAAGGCGTTTATACTAAAGACAAATGGGTCGATCCGCCTGCCTCCGATATAACGCCTGCAAAAAAGAATATATAAATTTATTATCAGCAAATCCGAGATAATAAGAAGCTCGTTCGATTGTGTAAAGTAGTACAGAATATCGCGTAATACAAGTATGCCGCCCAACACCGGGAAAAAATATTTGAATTGTAAAGCCCCTTTGTTCTCCGTATAACGGTAAAATGAAAAGAGAAGAGCGAGCAGAAGAAGCTTGGCACACAGAGCGGTAAAATAATAATTATAAATGTAATGCTTTAGCATAAATCTTTAAGTCACCCGTTGTTGAGTTTATGCATTTACTTCTACCCGTGGAAACTATTCCGATTGTTCCATATTTTTGTAGTATTCAAGCAGAAGCTGATAGTTTTTTAAAGCTTCTCTATCACGCACACTCTTTAGAAATGATCCAATTACCCAGAATAATTCCTTTTTATCGCTCCAACGTACTTCAACAGTGCCATGTATAGGCGGGATGTTTAATTCCTCCTCCGGAATTATTATAATTGCTTTTTTTTCCCCCGCTCGTAAGGTGATTTCTGTGGGAACATCGATTCTGCACCCTTTAGGGCTGATGTCGCGCAGGTAGCCCACCGTATTGTCATCTTTGAAGAGTATCTTGGCGTAACACTTTTTCCGGTCGTAGTTACGTTTTCGGTTTTCCATATCTTATCAGTCTCCCAAAGTTAACTCAATGCATGTACCTGCAATTCTACCGTTACCCCATTCAACCTCCTGCATTGCCCCATTTATAAAATAGAGCCGGAAGGATGTGAAAGTTTTTTTAACCACGTAAATACCGATCCCGAACCTTTTGTATCCGTGTTTCTCCCTGTAGGCCTGGAAAACCGGGCTGTTCATATCGATTTCTTCAGGATTACAATTTAAATCATACGGCAGTTTTGACGGATCAAAACCGCCTCCCCAATCCTGGATGAGAATTTGAAGGCGGCCTTCCGAGTTTTGCAGTACCACCTTGATACTGCGCTCAACTTTTTTTTCTCTATGGGCGCGCAGGGAATTATTGATAAGTTCCAGGATCGCATAGATGACGTGTTCAGTGTTTACAGTCAATCCGGGGAAATTGATACAATTCAAGATATGCAGTATCTCATTGAATTCCGCGATTGGTTTTATGTTTATTTTTAATCGCCGGTAAGGTTTTTTTCTGAATTCGATATGTTGTATCATGACTTCAAGCCAAGGATATAAGGTTTCTTTTTAAATTTCAACCGAATAAATTTTTCCCAGTTCCAGTTCTGCCGGTATCCGGGAAGGTCTGCCCTTGTCATCGACCAGCACCCATGTTACCTCTGCTTCGCATATCGGGGTACTGCCTCGGGTTATAATCTGCTTGAATACGCCGCTGGTTTTGCCCAGCTTATGTGGGATAGTCTTAATCAGGAGAGTATCATTAAGCCCGGCTGGTTTTTTATACGCAATGTTTATTTTGGCGACTATCATTGCATACCCTTTACGGTGCAACGAATTAAGATCGAATTTGATAGATTTAAGTAATTCCATCCGGGCAAATTCGAGATAGTTCAGATAAACGGCGTTATTAACATGATTATAACTGTCGAGTTCGTAGGATCGAACGGTAATTGTACATTGATGTTCCAAACCAACCACCTTCATTACCTGAAGAAATTTCACACAGAGTACACAGAGATTAAGGAGCACCCATTTACGGTGAATTAATGAATTAAGTCAAAAGAAAAGGGATTAGCCCCCTTCGAGGGCGAGAAGCTAGGGCAAGCATATGGGGTAGCCACGGAACCCGCTGAAAAATACGGAAAAAGTATTAATGGTTGCAGCCTTCCGCGTCCTTCCGTGTGATTCCGCGGCTAATTTTCCTCTCTGTGACCTCTGTGTTCTCTGTGTGGAATTCTTCTTACTTCTTTTCTCTGTGCGCCACACTTCCTCTGTGTTCTCTAAAGTGAAATTCATCTTTTTTCTTAAAAGCATCTACAATAAAACAGATGGGTTGTTCTATTGTCTTAAGCCTTGACATCGTGCAATTTTTTCAATATTTTTTCCAGTGGTAAAAAGACTAATTATGGCGGTGTAGCTCAGTTGGCAGAGCAAACGGCTCATATCCGTTCGGTCGGGGGTTCAAGTCCCTTCGCCGCTATTATTTTAGTTTTTCAATTCCATACAAAAAACGTGGAAAAATACAAAAAACCGCAAAAAAGTCAAATACAATTGAATTTAATGCCTGTATACTTTATGCTGAGGTTTTTATATCTATCGCCTTACATTGGTTAAAAAAGAGACTACTGTTAACTGATGAACCGGGGCAGATTATGGGGATGGATGCGTTGTGGAAATAGTTGCTTTTGAAGATGTCGGTAATACGAAAAGCCTCCTGGCACAACGGCGCGATGTTGCTTTCGATCTTGAAAAAGCCGTTAAATGCATTCGCGATTACAGCCTGTCGGTCGGGGTAAACAGCTTTATCATCGATTGCGATGGGGAACTATTATACGACGCTTGTTCCCAGGGGGTTTGTAAATTCTGTAAGCGGATTCAAAAACTTCTGGACGATAAGATAACCTGTTCTCAGGTGCATCTCTACGGCGCATACCAGGCGGAGCGTTTCGGAGGGAAATATATCTTTTTCTGTCCCATCGGCCTGGTTCATTGGGCTTCTCCCATCATGACAGACGGAGTTATGCAGGGGGCGATCTTAGGCGGTCCGGTGCTGATGGTTGATCCTGAAGAATTCCTCATGGAAGACATTATCAGTAAAAACAATATAACGGGAGTGCATGTTCAGGAGTTGAAGAATTATGTCAAGGAAATACAACATGTGGTCCCCTCAAAGGTATCCAGTTTGGCAGAGCTGTTGTTTATCGTAAGCAGCTATATATCGGATATTAAACCATCGCAGTTCCTTGAAGAACGGGAATACCTTGAGCAGCAGGCGAATATTTCGGAATATATACACTACATAAAAACGATGGGTGGCGATGATGAAGATTCGGTAAAAACATACCCTATCGAGAAGGAGAGGGAGCTTATCACCCTGATTGCCAGCGGCGACAAGAACGGCGCCAGGAAGATCTTAAACGAAATATTGGGGCATGTTTTCTTTTTCAGCAGCGGCAACTTCGAGGTCGTTAAAGCCCGTGTGCTTGAACTGGTTGTTCTCCTATCCCGCGCAGCCCTGGAAGGCGGCGCTGAAGTGGATGAAATATTCGGGTTAAACTACAAATACCTTAACCAGATCCATGATTTCACAAAAGTCGACCAGCTTGCAGCCTGGCTGTCACGCATAATGGTACGATTTACGGATTGTGTTTTTAATTTGACTAACGTAAAACATGTTGATGTAATTTACAAGGCGCTTAATTTCATCAAGAAGAACTATATGAACAAAATATCCCTTACGGATGTGGCTGACCATGCGCTTATAAGCCCATCGTACTTCAGTAAGGTTTTCAAGGATGAAATGAAATGCAATTTTAATACGTATCTAAATCGCGTGCGGGTTGATATGAGTAAGAGACTGCTTCTCAACGATTCCATTTCCCTCGTGGATGTGGCATATATGACGGGTTTCGAGGATCAAAGTTATTTTTCGAAAGTATTTAAGAAGATTACAAAATTAAGTCCCGGCAAATTCAGAGAATCAATGGGACGGTATAAACAGGCAAAAACCGGATAGGACTGGATAATTACGATCTGTGGAGGGATAAATGAGTATCTTAAACGAGATTTCTGAATTGCTTCAGAAAGGAAAGGCAAAAGAAGTGAAAGAGCTTTGCCAGAAAGCCCTTGACCAGGGTATGACGGCGAAGGTCATCTTAAACGACGGGTTGATGGTAGGAATGGGAATTATCGGTGATAAATTTAAAAAGAATGAAGTCTATGTTCCCGAGGTTCTTATTGCAGCACGTGCCATGAACGGTGGCATCGAGGTGTTGAAGCC
>JBFMGN010000321.1:0-4723 GCA_040752435.1 Spirochaetota bacterium | reverse complement strand
ACCCCTTCTTGAAGTTGTCTATTAGCCGCTCAAATAAGCCCTTTTTAGCCATAAATTGACCTCCTTTCAAGGTCGGAGAGTCAACCTATTTCGCTATATGGGGTGTCTCAAAAGGTCGTGGGGATGACAGCTATCGTCAAGCACATTGTTCAGTTACATCAAGGCGAGGCGGCTGTTGAAAGCACGGTTAGTTCGGGTAGTCGGTTTATTATAACGTTACCTAATAAAATACCCGAACCGGCGCCCTAAAAATAGGCTAATAAAACCGCTTATATTCAAAAGACCAGTCGTTCGGATTCTGGGGTAAGTGCTCCCCGACCGCTACACTGAACGCTTATACCCCATAAGGAGTTATGACGACAAAGCACGCAGTTTTGGGGTTACCTATCTTTTTTATACTATCTGGCGCAATCATTGTCAAGAATTTCGCTGGGGTGAGAAGCCTCTTTTTCTTCGCCAATTTAGTTCGGTAACTCAACGTATAATGAGACAGTACGTAAAGTATAAAAAGGTTCCTTCACCGATTAATCTATTAGGGTAATACTTATATCAGCAATTCTGGTTCTCTGGTATTGTTTGAGTTTCTTTTCCTTGCTTTTACTCTAAGTTTTGTTAAAATTACTCGTAATTAAAGCGTTACGATGGTGTACCAAATACATCATAATTATAGACAACCATAGCTATTATCAGGGATATGAAATTAAAAGAATCTGAAACAGTAGAATTAAAAAAATCAACCTCTGAATTAAAAGAGGCGATAATTTCCATCGGAGCAATCCTTAATAAACATGCCTGCGGCAAGATTTATTTTGGTGTTAAAGACGACGGCGCAGTAGTTGGACAATCTTTGGGTAAGGATACTTTAAGAGATATTTCTAAAACTATTTCCGAACACATTGAGCCGAAAATATATCCTGAGATAACGTCCAAAAAAATAGCCGGTAAAAACTGCATTGTGGTTGAATTTGCTGGCTCGGATAAACCCTATCTTTCGTACGGCCGGGCTTATAGCCGGATGGGAACTGAAAATAATCAGCTCAGCCGGAGTGAATTGGAGAGATTAATCCTGAAAAAACATAGGGAAGAGTCAGTGTGGGAGACACGAACTTCCGAGAATACCATTGATGATATCAACATCAAAACGGTAAAAAATTTTATTCATAAGGCGAATCTGGCAGGACGGATAAATTATAAGTTTGATAGTGTCAGGAATATCCTGAAGAAGTTGGGCTTGTTAAGAAGGAATAAACTCCTCAAAGCTGCGGAAGTGTTATTCTGCAAGAAAAATTCGTTGGAGGTTCAAGTCGCGGTATTTGCCGGTACGGATAAAATTACCTTCATAGACATCAATAAATTCAAGAGCAATATCTTTGATTTACTGGATAAGTCCGAGAATTACATCAGCGAGCACATCAACTGGGGAGTGCGGTTCGGCAAATTAGAGCGGGAAGAAATCCCGGAAATCCCTCTCAAGGCGGTCAGGGAAGCATTGGTCAATTCACTCTGCCACCGTGATTACACCAATCCTAAAGGCAACGAAGTGGCAATTTTTAAGGACAGAGTGGAAATCTATAATCCCGGTGAATTTCCTGAAGGATACACACCGGATGATTTTATCAAAGGTAAAGAACGGTCAATCTTAAGAAATCCCTTGATTGCTGAGACAATTTATAAATCTAAAGAGATTGAAAAGTGGGGTTCGGGATTGAAACGCATCTATGATGAATGCCTGATAAACAAAATGCCTGTTGAGTTCAAGGTGCTTAAAAGCGGATTTTTAGTTGTCTTTCACCGGAATTTAAGACTATCTTATGATAAACGTGTTGGTGTAAAGAAGGTAAAAAAATGGCTGGTGGAAAAGAGGGTGGGAATGTCAACGAAAAAAACTACAGTAAGGAATCCCAAAAACGTTATACAAATAGTTCGGAGTAAGTTCGGAGAAAAGTTCGGAGTAAGTTCGGAGAAAATATTAAGAATAATTTTACAGAATAAAGATATTTCTGCTCAGGCAATAGCAGAACAAATTAAATTATCTTCTAGAGCAGTGGAAAAACAAATATCCAATCTGAAGAAACTCGGTATTCTGAAACGCGTCGGTCCCGACAAAGGGGGGTATTGGCAAATTATTGATAAATGCTAAACACCTGTTTTTATCTAATCTAAACCAGATGAAGATTGATTCATGGAAGACAAAGAAACAATACTTTCAGCCATCGCGCAGGCCAAATCTCGTTTAGAAGAAACATATAAAGAACGAAGTCGCTTATTAAAAAATCTTGGGGAACTACAGCAAAAATTATCTCTATTTAGTCCGATAGGTACGCCTACTCAATCAATCGTAACTGCTAACTCAACGCCGCAAGAAAAAATATCTTTATTCCGTAGCTTGTTTAGAGGAAGAAATGATGTTTATTCCCGGCTTTGGGTAAACAAGAAAAATGGGAATAAAGGTTATAGCCCTGTTTGTAACAACGAATGGATCTCCGGAACTTGCAGGAAACCTACACTGAAATGTGGAGAATGCCAGAACAAGAGGTATGCGCCGGTTACGGATGACGTGGTTAAACAACATTTGGAGGGAAATATTACTATGGGTGTTTATCCTTTACTTAAAGATGATACCTGCTATTTTCTTGTTATTGATTTTGACAAGAAAACATGGCAGGATGATGTTAAATCCTTTATGGAAATCTGTAGTCAGAAAAATATTCTCGCATCTCTTGAACGTTCCCGCTCCGGTAAAGGCGGGCATATCTGGATATTTTTCTTCGGCGCCGTACCGGCCGAATCCGCCAGGCACTTGGGAACATTTCTAATAACCGAGACAATGGAACAATGGCATCAACTTGATATGAAAAGTTATGACCGTCTTTTCCCCAATCAGGACATAATGCCTAAAGGTGGTTTTGGGAACCTTATAGCCCTTCCCCTTCAGAAAATACCCAGAGAAAACGGTAACAGCGTTTTCATTGATAATGATTTTAATCCTTATCCCGACCAATGGTTGTATCTCTCCAGCATAAGACGAATGTCTCCTGAGGAAGTTCAGGCATTTGTACATGAAGCAATAAAGACAGAGGGGTTATTGCGAATACGTTCCAGTCAGACTGATGAAGACCCTCGTCCGTGGGAAAGGACACCTACGGGTGTAAAACTGTCTTGCAAACTACCTGAAAAAATTACCGTTGTCTTGGCAAATCGTATCTACATCCCTAAAGAGGGATTACCATCTCAACTTTTAATCCATATTAAACGACTTGCCGCCTTTCAGAATCCAGAATTCTATAGAAAACAAAGTATGCGATTTTCCACGGCTCTTACCCCCAGAATAATTTGCTGTGCGGAGAATATAGACCAATACCTTGCGATACCACGTGGATGTCTTGACGACCTGAAATTTCTTCTATCTGAACATGGTGTATTACTTGAAATTCAGGAGAAACGCTTTGATGGTAGTCGCTGTCGGTTCAATTTTAAGGGTGAACTCTCAAAAGACCAAGAAAGGGCATATAAGGAACTGCGTAAACATGAGACAGGTATATTGGTAACTCCTCCAGGCATTGGCAAGACGGTAATTGGAATACGGCTAATTGCGGCAAGGAAAACTAACACGCTTATTCTTGTTCATCGTAAACCGCTTCTTGAACAGTGGCGTGTTCAGATATCATTATTTCTTGGGATACCACTTAAAGAAATTGGTCAGATTGGTGGTGGCAAAGATAACGCAACCAATGTCATTGATGTCGCTATGATTCAGAGTTTATACAAACGCGGTGAAGTGGATACCCGAATTAAGAACTACGGATATATAATCGCTGATGAATGCCATCATGTTTCAGCCGTCTCTTTTGAACATGTGATGATGGAATCTAATGCACGATACATAACAGGATTAACCGCCACTCCGTACAGGCGCGACGGCCATCAACCAATTATTGCTATGCAATGTGGACCTATCTGCTATAGAGTAAAACCTTTTCCCACCGATGAATTATCATTCAAAAAAGTTGTCATAACAAGAAATACTAATTTTTTATGTCCGTGGTCTGCAGAGGATACGATTAACAGTATATGGCCATACCTGATAAAGGATGAGGACAGAAACCAGATGATATGTGCTGATGTCTTAAATAATCTTAAAGAGAAACGAACTCCACTTATCCTTACCGAAAGAAAAGAACACCTCGAAATACTTAAAGAAAAACTTCAGCCTTTTGTAAAGCATTTGGTTATTCTACACGGTGGTATGAAGTCCAATATCCACAGAGAAATGGTTGCTCAACTCATTGATGTTCCAGCAAACGAAGAATGGTTGATTCTTGCAACCGGTCCATATATAGGAGAAGGATTTGACAACCCACGTCTTGATACGCTCTTTTTGACTATGCCGTTCTCATTCAGGGGGAGGATGATACAATATGCCGGCAGATTACATCGTCAATATAAAGGAAAGAACGAAATACGAGTTTATGATTACATTGACACCAAAATGGCGATATTACAACGGATGTACCAGAGAAGGCTTAAGGCATATAGATCTTTAGGATATGTAGAGATATCAGACCAATTCCATTAGAATTATTGAGAGTAAGATAGTTGAGGGGTCGGGGAGTTTTTTATACTGAAAGGAGGCCAAAAAGCCGATGATAATCCTTAAGAAAGGAGGATTATCACAATGGTTAAATCCGCCAAGAAGATTTCGCCGGACTGGATAAGGCGTAAT
>JBFMGN010000320.1:0-4729 GCA_040752435.1 Spirochaetota bacterium | reverse complement strand
GCTTTAACCCTTTACTATTTTGAGAGAGTCACCGGGCTGTGGGGGAAAAAGAGCTCCAAAAATATTATTAAGCGGCTGGATGAAATACTGTTCACTATTTACAAACCGGGCGCTGAAAACCCCAACCTGGAAATGAACCCTAAAAAAACCATTCGCGCCGGGTTTATTCTAGGGGGCTCCTTCATATTGGCAAACTGGATCTTAACAATTTTTTCATTTATCTGGTAGGATCATCAACAAGAGTATACTGCGGATTTGTCAATTTAAAGGTCTTCTTAATTCCACTGGACAGATAAATCTTATGATCTTCCGTCAACATAATACCTTCTACTCCCTTAAGACTGTTTATAAGTTGAAACCCTCTCTCAATTCCCAGGACGAAAACCGCGGTTGAAAGGGCATCGGCCTCAATCGAGCTGCGGGAGATGATGGTTACGTCGGTAAGGCCGTTTTGGACTGGATACCCTGTTTTTGGATCCAGGATATGGTGATAACGAACTCCGTCCTTAATAAAAAACCTTTCATAATTTCCCGAACTGACCACCGAAGTATTTTCAACTTCAACAATACCGATATATGAACCCCTTTCTTTCCCAGGCTCTTGAATGCCGATCCGCCAGGACTGCTTCGGCGACTTTTTGCCAAAGGCATATATATTTCCGCCAAGATCGATTATGCCGCGGTTTATGCCGTCGGCTTTAAGAACTTTGACAACCTCATCGGCCGCGAACCCCTTGGCAATCCCTCCAACATCCAGGCCCATCCCTTTCTCTTTCAAAAACAGGGTTCCCTCCTTTTCATTCAGGACAATTTTACGGTAATCAACTTTAGACAGGCGCTGCCGGATTTCATCGGGAACCGGAACCCGTGCATGCTCCGTGCCAATCCCCCAGAGGGTAACGATAGGTCCAATTGATATATCAAAAGCCCCTCCGCTTTTCAAACTATACTCGTATGCTTTTGAACACACAAAGAAAGTATCCTCAGAAACCGGTACAGGCGCTGAGCCGGCGGCCCGGTTGACAGCGGAAAGTTCACTCCTTTCGTCAGTTACGCTCATCTCGCTTTCAATTTCCCGAATACGGGCAAAGGCCTTCTCAAAAACGGCGGATGTTGTCCGGTCGTATAGCTTGATTGTACAGGTGGTGCCCAGGAGAAACTCGGTCTTAACTTCGGGTGGTGTAAGTTCACCGGTGCAGCCGGCAAGAAAGGTGCAACTGAAAATGACCAGAAACCTATTTAAAATATTACGGCCGATTCTCAAGGAGGTATCCTTTACCGAAATTTTTATACAGATGACTGGCAAGCCAACGCTCGGTTTTCGGCTCACCCTTCATGCGCAGAGGTGAATTAATGATAACCCATTCCCCGTTGATCTTTTTCCGATTCACATCGGATTCTTTCAAATTCATCCGCTCAATTACTATTCCCCGGCTGTAATTCAGGTGTACATAGTCGATTGTTCCCCATTGACCGGCCCTTATCACCATACCCATATGGGTAAGTTGATCGTTGAAGTAACCGTCTTTGTTCATGTCATAGGTATTGTCCCAAAAAATGATGTCTCCCGGTGTCGGATCAGTGGTGGAATACAGCAGGTTTTTATTGGCCAGGTAACGGTAAAGCCTGGCAACACCGTTACCTGAATACCTTTTTAGAGGAGTTGCAAGATCAATTCCAGCATAGTAATAGATTGCCAGTACGGTGCCCGTACAATCCATGGCAAAGGGTTTACCCCGTATGATCAGGGACTTCGCCCCTAAAACTTTCCCGGCGCCTTCAACGAGTTTTTGCTGTATAGACAGCCCAATCTCCCCTGCCTCGCTTTTGGCCGCCGCACCTTTCTTGACGGTTTTAGGGTTTATGGAGGCGACCGAGAAAGTAAGGCAGGAAAAAAGTAGTATCGGTACACAGGCAAGAAAAAGAAGGCAGTGGAGTTTTCTCATGTTACTATATTCGGAATTCCTGCAGCTTTGATAATCCGATAAAATATATTTCAAAGGAATTTCTTCGACTTGCCTGGGGTTTGAAAGCTTTTACCGTTTTGAAGGCGCCTTTCATCCGGTTTAATAACTGCCGGGACGCCCCCCCCTGGAATACTTTGATAACCAGATTTCCCGCTTTAACCAGCGATTCTTCCGCTAAGGTAATGACGCATTCTGCGAGGGCGGCGGAGCGGGCCGTATCGACACCCCGGTTTCCGGTAGTCGCAGGGGCTGCGTCACTTAGAATGACATTAAAAGGTCCCCTGGCTGCTATCCATGAAGCTGCATCTTGTTTGAAAATATCACCCTTAAATAAAAAAAAATTTTCTCTATCACCGATATCCATGGGCGAAAGATCCACCGCCGCAACCATACCTTTCGGCGTAACCAGGCTTAAGGCGTAAAGGCTCCAGCTTCCAGGAGCAGCGCCGATATCAAGAACTTTAAATCCGGGTTTTAAAAGCCTGTGTTTCTGCTGGATTTCTTCCAGTTTAAAGACCGAGCGGGCAGGATAGCCCGCTTTCCGGGCACGGAGAGTATAATGGTCAGGGCCGTAGCCGGATGTATGCTTACCCCGCATCTTGACTTTTTCACGCTCCTGTAGATTCTTAAAGGATGAACCCCAAGTATAACCAAAGACTTAAAAAGATAGAAGGGGAACTGTCCAGGGTGCTGCCGGAAAGGATAACCGGGGAGTGGGTGGAAAAAACCACCGGTTCTTTAATTCCCCATATTTCTGAACAGTTTTTAAACGCCATAAATGAACCGGCGCGTGAACTCGTCGGCCGGGGCGGGAAACGGTGGCGGCCGCTGCTTATGGTGCTCTGCTCTGAGTTGGTTGGCGGGGGTGACAGGGTCGTATGTTTATCCCCCCTGGTGGAACTTCCCCATACCGGCAGCTTGATTGTCGACGATATCGAGGATAACGCCGAGTGGAGGCGGGGGAAAAAAGCCATCCATCTGATTTTTGGTACTGATATGGCAATCAATACGGGCAATTTCCTCTATTTTCTCCCTACCTGGGTGATTGATAACAGTCCATACCCAGCAGAGCAGAAGCTGAAGTTCTACCAGTATTATGCTGAAACAATGCGGCGGCTCCATCTGGGACAGGGTCTGGATATTCAATGGCATACCAAGCATGACTATATTCCCACTATTTCAGAATACCTTCGGATGTGCGCCTTCAAGACAGGCTCCCTGGCCCGGCTGGCGGCCAGACTCGGAGCAGCGGCGGGCGGCGGAACCAATGAAGAATCAGACATTTTGGGGTCAGTCGCAGAAAACTTCGGCGTCGGTTTTCAAATGCTCGATGATGCCGTTAATTTGACTACAGGTAATCCCGGAAAGAAACCGGGGGATGACATTGTAGAAGGGAAAAAAAGCCTCCCTTTAATCATTCATCTTACAGAAAAACCAGGTGACAGGGAAAGGCTTCAGCAGGTTTTCTATAGTGCCCGTATGAAAGGAACGGAAAAGGCAGGGCCGGAAATTGAAGAAGCGATCAATCTCTTAAAAGAATCTGGCAGCATTCAAAAAACTGAAGGGATGGCAAAAAACATGCTGCTGGAATCCAGGAATACAATTACCTCATCTTTCCCGGAAAGTGAGGTCCGGGCTCTTTTAACAGGCATAGTGGATGCCTTTTTACCCGCGTAAGGACAGGGAAATGGGAACTTCAAAGTATGACTTGATAGTTATGAGCTCCCGGAGCATTTAAAGGTTGACCATACGGCGAAATAGCTTTACTTTTCTATATTATGAATCAATCACTCTTAAAAAAACAATTCTCTTATAAATACTACAATGCCGCAATAGCTATTATTATTGTCAATGTAGCCCTCTTTCTGATAAACAGCGTATCGCCGCAGACCAGGGCTTTTACGGCTTTAAACCCCATACTGGTTGTGAAGTACAAATACATCTGGCAGGTAGTTACCTACATGTTTACCCACGCCAGTATCACCCATATTCTATTCAACATGCTCGGTCTGTTTTTCTTCGGCACCCAGGTTGAACGCCGAATGGGAAGCCACGAATTCCTGCTTTTCTACCTGGTTTCAGGCTTTATTGCCGGACTGTTTTCTCTGGCGGTGTACTGGTTTACCGGCGCCTACCAGGTGTGGCTTTTGGGCGCATCCGGGGCGGTATATGCAGTGCTCCTGGCCTTTGCAACCTATTTCCCGGGAGCAATCATCTATATATTCGGTTTTTTCCCCGTTCGTGCGCCGATTCTTGTAATCGGTTATGCGGCGATAGAGTTGTTTTCCCAGTTTTTCAGCCTCCGTTCAGGGGTTGCGCACCTTACCCATCTGGCAGGTTTCGGTATTGCCTTGCTGTATTTCCTTATCCGCGTCGGTATTAACCCGATAAAAGTTTTCTTTGGAAACAGCCGAAACTATTAATACAGCCATGAAATTACATAGAAGACTGTTTGTCTTATTTATCCCCCTTCTTTCAGCCTGTATCCAGATATCCGCCTTGGATAATCCCCGGCAGGAAGTGATAGTAGAAGAGTTCTGGTGCGAACTTGATCCGATGGTTCGTATGGGAGATACATATCCACTGACGCGGGAGGCCGCATTAAAGCAGATACTGGAAGAGGCTCAATTCGTCTTTTCGGGGATGATGTACGGATTTAAATTCCAGTATACCCCGTCTGACAAAACAAGGCGCGTGGATGAAATCTACTTTGTAGAGCCCGTATCTCAGATACCATGGGGTGATAAAGGTTTGAAAATCCT
>JBFMGN010000032.1:0-12690 GCA_040752435.1 Spirochaetota bacterium | reverse complement strand
AAAACTATGCTCTTCTATTATCATGAATAACCCTGCCTGCCTTTTAAAAAAATATCTGTTGGCTGTCAAACAGAAATAATACAAAAGAAATACTATTGATAAAATATTGAAAGATTTTTTTATTTTTGTCAAGAGAGGGCGTTGCCCTTATTAAAAATCGAACCGAAATTATTTAATTCGCACCCTGAAGGATGATTGAATCGATCATTTTTTGCTTGACATGCTATCTCCCTTCAACATAACATCTAACATCTGAATAATAATCCACTATTTCCACCCGGAGAAAATATGGAATTACTTATCGGACTGGATGTGGGGACAAGCGCGGTCAAAGGGGTGCTTTTATCATCCAGCGGAGAAATTTTATGGCAGTTGAGGCGGCCGACGGAACTGCTCCGTCCCCAGCCGGGTTTCGTGGAGCTTGTTCCCGAAGATCATTACCTGTCAGTGGCCGGTTTGATAAAGGAATTAGCCTCCAAAGCACCGGCCGGAAGCAGGATCGCAGCCGTCAGCATGGCGGCGGCCAGCGGGAATACCCTGCTGCTGGATGAAGAATCAATGCCTCTTACGAACATTATAAGCTGGCTGGACCAGAGAGGAACCGGTAAGGATAAAATTATTCTGCCAGGGCTTGATTTCGATACTATCCATCGGACAGTAGGGTGGGGCTGGTACGGTAGTTTCCCCCTCGCCCATCTAGGCTGGCTTAAAAAGTACGCGCCGGAAACCTATGCTAAAACATCCCGGTTTGCCATGAATAACGACTACCTCTACTACCGGCTGACCGGCGAATGGGGATTGGACCCTTCAACCGCCACGACCTTCTATCTTCAAGATCAGGTTAAACGGCAGTGGCATAAACCCTACCTGGAGATGCTAAGAATCCGGGAAAATCAATTATCCAGGATAATGCCTTCCGGTGCCGTCCTTGGACCTGTAACATCGCAGGCTGCCTCTGATACGGGACTGTCAACCGATACGCTGGTTGTGCTCGGTGCTTTTGATCATCCCTGCGCCGCGCGTGGGACAGGCACGCTGGCCGAGGGGGACCTCCTCCTTTCCTGCGGAACCTCCTGGGTCGGTTTTTATCCCACTTTTGACCGCGGGCTCGGCCTTAAGGCGCAGCTTTTGGTGGACCCGTTCCTCTATCCTGAGGGTCCTTGGGGAGTCATGTATTCCCTGCCCGGCATCGGTGTTACCATCGACTGGTACATTGATACTTTTTTTTCGCCCCAAGGGACACCAGATAACGATAAATACGTGCTTTTTAACAGGGAAGCCCAAAAGTCCTCTATCGGTGCAGACGGGCTGACCATCAATCCTTTTAAGAATATACAGATTTCCATTAGAGAGGTTGAGACTCTGAGATCAAACTATTCTGCGGCTTCAATTGGGCGGGCCGTTATGGAGGGGACCGCCTTTGAAATGAGAAAGAAACTCGAAGAACTTTCCCGGGCCGGTCTTAGAGCTGAGAGAATTGCAATGGTCGGCGGCCCATCTGAAAGTCCGGTATGGCCCTCTATTCTGTCCACGGTGACGGGGCTGACTTTAAAGTTGATTAATGGTCAGACCGCCGGTGCGGTAGGCGCGGCGATCCTGGCAGGAATAGGTGCGAAAATTTTTAAAAACGAGGCTGAAGCCTCCTCCACTCTGGGAGGGAATGAGAGAATTGTTTCGCCGACTGTCTCGGAAATCAGGGCGTATAATGCCCTCTATGAACGGTATCTTGATCTTTAGGTTATACGCGTGAATAAATCTGACTTCCGAACGATCAAACTATTGGAAATGCTTCAGGTAAACAAGCGGCTGGATGTTAAAACCGTCGCCGAAAGTCTTGAAATCTCGGAAGCCACGGTGCGCAGGCTTTTTGCGAAGCTTGAACATGAAGAAAAGGTTATTCGCGTGCACGGCGGTGTGCAGCTTGCTCCGGAATTGGGCTATGATTATTCGTACCGCATCTCGTCCCTGCACCGAAGCAAAATCAAGACGACGATCGGGAACCATGTGGCTGAGACGATTCATGACAATGAACGCATTTTTCTCGATTCCGGGACAACGGTCTTGAAACTGGCTCAGGCGCTTTCCTTAAGGATCCAGGCAGGCACTTTGAAGAATATCGTTGTTCTGACAAACTCCCTGACCCATATAGAGACCCTTGCGAAATGGTGTAAGGTAATACTGATCGGTGGTGAAATAAGGGTTGAACGCCGGGATGTCTGCGGATATATCGCGGAGAAAATTCTTCAAATGTTTCATGTGGAAAGTGCTTTTTTTGGGGCGGATGCAATCAATTTAAAAGGCGGATTTATGACGACCGATGAACGGACATCAAAAATGAATGAGATTGTAATTGAACATGCGGATAAAAACTACGTTCTGGCTGATTCGGAAAAATTCAACAAATCATCATTCATCACATATGCCCACTTCAATGCGGTCGATCTTATATATACCGATAAGGGCTTAAGAAAAGAGGTGCTGGAAACCTTCCGAAACGCCGGGGCCCGGATAGCGCTTATATAATGCGTATGGGAGGTTGCTACGCTGAATAAGACACTGATTTTTTTCTCGGTTCTGCTTTTTTTCCTGTCTGTTGATTTCCCGCATTGCGATACCGTGGCCGTGTCTGCCAGTCTGTTCCCTTGTGTGACCGAGCTGGCCGAACACTACGCTGGGGAAGGGCGTGCGGCACCGCAACTGGTGGTCGGCTCATCGGGTAAACTGGCCGCTCAGATAGCCGGCGGCGCCCCGTATGGCTTGTTCCTTTCCGCCGACCTGGAGTGGCTGGAATATTTACGAAAGAAAGGCCTGGTCGAACGGATCATAACGCTGGCCGAAAGCCCGCTGGTGATGTGGTGGCTCCGGTCTTCCCCTCCTAAACCCTCTGTGGTGGGAGAAAGGCTCCGGGTGGCTATCGCAGACCCGCAGACAGCCCCCTTCGGCCGGGCAGCCCGGGGATACCTGGAGCAATTGGGATGGTTCGAGAAACTGGTGGAGGAGAACCGGCTGATTGTGACCGCCGATGTGTTACAGGCCGTTCTGGCCGTGCAGAGTGGGGGGGCCGACCTGGCTTTTACCTCCCTTTCGGTCACCAAAAAACTGAACAGGGGAAGCACGACCATTCTATCCGAATATAAACTGGTTCATGCCGGTGCCTTCATCACAGGTAAGGCCAGCCGTTCACTGGAGGCTTTCTGGGCTTACCTGCGATCAGCAGCCGCATTCCCTGTCTGGCAGCGATGGGGATTCTACACCGAGGTTCCGCCATGACCGGGGCGCTGTTCATCAGCCTGAAGGTGCTGGCTGTAGACGTGCCGCTTCTGTTCCTTATCGGCACTGTTCTGGGCTGGATCTTCGCCAAAAAGCGCTTTCCCGGCCACCAGATTCTGCTGCTCCTGGTTCTCCTCCCGGTAGCCCTTCCCCCGTCGGTGCTCGGATTTTATCTCCTGTTGTTCGTGGGACAGATTCCCCTTCTCCGCAGCCTGGGGCTTCTTTTTTCCTTTCCCGGGGCAGCCCTGGGAGCCCTCATCCCCTCCCTTCCCATCATAATCCAGGCGGCCCGTTCCGGTTTCGCGGCAGTGCCTGAGCACCTGGAGGAAGCTGCCCGTACACTGGGAGACAGCGAGTGGCGGATATTCCGCCGGATCACTCTTCCACTGGGCCGTCGGTCATTGGTGGCCGGGATGGCGCTCTCCTCAGCCCGAGCCCTGGGAGATTTCGGGGTGACGCTCATGATCGCCGGCAACATCCCCGGTAGAACCCAAACGCTCCCCCTGTATATCTACAGCCGGATCGAAGCTCTGGAGTTCGCCAAGGCGCATATCGCGGCTGTGGTTCTCGTGGTGGTTGGTATCTTAAGCCTTGTCCTGGTGAGGCACATGGAGGTCGGAACGCATGAGCGGCTTCTTTGAGGCCTCCCTGGAACACAGGGTTGGACACTTTCATCTTGAACTGGAGTTGAGCTTAAACCGGGAGATCGGGGTACTCTTCGGTCCCAGCGGAGCGGGCAAGAGTCTGACCTTGCGGCTCCTGGCCGGACTGACGAATCCCAGCCGGGGCAGGCTCCAACTGGGGGACCGGCTGCTGATGCAGGTGCCGGGAAGAACGCTGCTGCCTCCCCGCCGGCGCCGGATCGGCCTTGTACATCAGGACCTCTCTCTGTTTCCCCACATGACCGTCCTGGAAAATGTGGCGTACGGGGTGCGAGGATCGAAGGGGAAGAGAGAAGCCCAGGACTGGATTGAACGGATGCACTTAAGCGGGCTGGAAGAACGCTACCCGGAAAAACTTTCCGGAGGGCAAAAACAGAGGGTGGCCCTGGCCAGGGCTCTGGCAGCGGGACCCGAACTGCTGCTGCTGGATGAACCTTTCAGCGCCCTGGACAATCCGTTGAAGAGGGGCCTGCGCCGGGAATTGAAGCGCCTGCAACGCGAAACAGGCATTCCAGTACTGTACGTTACCCACCACATTGAAGATGTGTGCGCCCTGGGGAGAAAGATCTTTCTTATCCGGGACGGGAAACTTAAGGGAAGCTTTCCCGTGGAGCATCTCTGGCAGGCCGGATCACAGGCCGTCGCCTGGTCCGCCCTGGGTTGGGGTAACCTGATCCGGGGTGAGGTCTTAAAAAAAGCAGGCGGGACGTGGCTTGTCTGGGGCGAAGGTGCTCTGCAGTTGTCACCCGTTGTGGAACTCACCGGGCCGGTCTCCGCCTTCATCCCGCCCCAGGAGGTGAAGCTCTTGTACCCGGATATCCCGGTGGATCCGCAGCTCGCCGTGAACGTTATGGAAGCCCGGGTGGTGGAACGGTACTTCGTGGGAAATATCTGTACCCTCTATGTGTTCGCCGCCGGCCTTAACTGGCATCTGGAGTTTCCAATCAGTTCCTATAAGAATCTTGATTTGCATGAGGGGGCAGGTGTACAGATTTCAGTTCGACCGAGGGTCATCTCCCTGCTGGAAACCGAAGCGGAAGCCAACTTGAAAGCCTGATGCGGCCGGCCGGTACGAATTTGTACCAAAACGGTCCTCATTTAGTTCTTTATCAGGATGCGGGCGTCGCCGATCAGGCAGCCTTTTTCAAAAACAAAAACCGGATTGAAATCCAACTCTTGAATAGCAGGATACGTTAAGACTAGCCGGGATAAAGATGCCAGCAGTTCGGCCACCGCTTCCCCGTCCAAAGCGGCGCGGCCTCGAAACCCGGTCAGGCTCTTCCGGACTTTGAGTTCGGAGAGCATCTCCTGCGCCTGGCGTTGGTCTATCGGGGCTATCCGGAGGGAAACGTCGTTAAGGAGTTCGGTGTATATTCCGCCGGCGCCCGCCAGAATGACCGGCCCGAAATCCGGATCCTGCTTGACCCCGGCAATGAGCTCCAATGCCGGCGCTGCCTGCCGGTAGAGCATTACCCCCTTAAAGTCGCGGTCGGAAAACTTTGCCCGTAACTGCTCGAAGGCGGAGTCCAATTCACTTTCATCTTTAATGTCAAGGATTACACCGCCGACATCGCTTTTGTGGAGAATCCGGGGCGAGACAACTTTCATAACCATGGGGAAACCGATCCTGCCCGCCGCCTTAAGACACTCCCCGGCGGATTGGACAAAAGTGTGTTCTGGGAAATGAAAGCCCTCGCTTTTTAAAAAACTGACTGCTTCAGGTTCGATCATTGGGTGTTTCAGAGGAAGCATTTTGGTCTGAATCTGATCCTCCGGGGCAGATTCCGGCCGGCGGGTATAACAGGTATGCAGTTTTGAAAACACATACGCCGTCCGTTCCCCAGTGGGAAAGTGGGCAACCTTGTTCTTTTCAAGCACCTGTATGCCTTTTTCCACGATCTCACCGGCCATAAATACGGCCGCCACCGGCTTTTCCCGGCTTTTGGCAACGCCCGCGATGCCTGCGGCCAGAGACTCGGAGTCAAGAAATGGGGTTGCCACGTTGATGGCTATCGCCCCGTCATAGCCGTGGTTGAGCATTATCTCGATGGTACGCCGGTAGTTTTCGCCGCTTCCCTCAACAGTTAAGTCGATGGGATTGGTAAAGGCGCAATGTCCGGGCAGGAAGCTGTGAAGCTCGTCTTTAACCGTTTGGTCTGTTTCTTTTATATCCAAGCCGAGCTCTTCCGCCCGGTCGGCCGTAAGTATTCCCGGGCCCCCGGAGTTGGTAACAATGGCAATCCGATTCCCCTTAAGGGGCGGCAGCCGGTTAAAGCCGTAGCAAAGATCGAGCATTTCTTCGATCCCTTCCACCCGCACGGCCCCGATTTGCCTGATCAGGCTGTCAAAAACCTGATCCGAACCGGCCATAGACCCGGTATGGGAGCCGGCCGCGCGTAAGCCGGAGCTAAACCGTCCGGATTTGATGATCAAGAGCGGCTTACTGCCGGTCACCTCCCGGGCGGCCGCCATGAAGGCCCTGCCGTTTTGAAGGCTTTCAACATAAAGGGCGATGGCATCGGTATCAGGATCTTCAGCCAGGTAGCGGAGCAGCTCGTTCTCACCAATATCGGCCCTGTTCCCGAAGCTTATGAACTTGGAAAGTCCTATTCCCTTAAGCCCGGCCAGGGCCAGAACAGCTCCGCCGACTGCCCCGCTCTGGGTAACAAAGGCGGTTCTGCCTGGGAGCGCGCGAATCTCGATACTGGCAAAGAAATGGCTTACGGTGTTCATGATACCGGCGCAGTTGGGCCCGATAAGCCGGACCCCATGTTTCCGGGCGCATTCCAGGAGCCTTTCCTCTCCCGCCCTGTTTCCCGCCTCGGAGAACCCCGAGGTAATGATAACCGCGGCCGGAATCTGCCGGCGACCGCAGTCGTCCAGCACCTGCTCTACAACCGGGGCCGGTGTACAGATCACCGCCAGGTCTACATCACCCTTCACCGCGTTAAGGCTCCGGTAGCCCGGAATCTGGGGAAACTCCTCCGGGCTTTCCCCTTTGGGGTTAACGGCGTAGAGGCTACCCTGGAAAGACCCTGCCGTCAATTGGGTGAGGATTTGGTGCGCCATCTTACCCTGTTTTACTGAACCGAATACCGCGACCTGGCGGGGATTAAAGAGGGCGGCCAGCGCCGGCCGCTTACCATTCAAACGTCGAGCCCTGCTGAAAGACTTTAAGGTTTGTCTCGAGATTCCGCTGCATGCTCCGGCTTATTGTTTTCTTAAGCCCCTCGCAGGTAAAACCAGGCAGCACATCCGGCCGCCTTTTCAGAATGGAACCGAACACACCCAGGAGAAAGATATTATAGGGATTCTGGGGATCAGCCACACCGAAGAGATGATCGGTCTTTTGAGAGAAAATCTCCAGAACCTGCTCAAAACTTGGGTAGGCTTCCTTTTTAAGAATCATAGGGGCAGGGACGAAGGCATAGTTGAGCAGCACCGCGAGTCCCCCTTCTTTGAGGAAAGAAAAGGAGTTGACCGCCTCTCCGATTTCCATGCCCACCAGGATATCGGCACCATCGGCTGAAATCCGTGAGCCGTATTGAAAAGCGTGATCACTGGCGAGCCTGATCTCCGAGGTAACCCGGCCCCCCCGCTGGGCCATACCCTTGGAATTGAACAGCGACACCTTAAAGCCCTGTTCAGATGCGTGTTCGGTTATAAGCCTGGCGAAGGTAACGATCCCCTGGCCTCCCAGACCGGTTATGAATATGCTTTTGAACATCCCCTACCTCTCTTGTGCGTGAATGGCATCGAAGCGGCAGGAAGTCCGGCACAGGCTGCAGCCGGTACAGAGTTCCGGGTCAATCCACAAGACCTGTTTTTCATCCAGGGCCTTGACCGACAAGGCAGGACAACCGGTCTCCTTAAGGCAAGCCTTGCAGAAATTGCATTTTCCGGGATCGACCTCGCAGATACTTTGCGGAGTCTCTCGGCGGCCTTTGGTAAGGGCGCATTCCTCACGGGAAATAATCACCCGCACTCCTTCGCTGAGTAACATTCGGCTTAGCACCTCCACCGCTTCCTCCTGCTCGAACGGATAGATTACCTTTAACTCATCCACACCGAGCGCCTCCACAATTCGGTCGATCGTAACCCGCCTGGATTTTCGGTTTTGGAACCGTTCCTCAGTGCCCGGATTGACCTGAAATCCGGTCATACTGGTCCAGCCGTTGTCCAGGATGATAAGCAGCAGATTTGCCCGGTGCTGAACAGCGTTGATCAGGGACGGGATTCCCGCATGGAAGAAGGTGGAATCGCCGATGGTGGCCACCAACGGTTTCTCAATTCCCGCCCGTACAAATCCCTGCGCCAGGCCAAGGCTGGAACCCATCGATACCTCGGTCCAGCAGGAATCAAAAGGCGGATTCATGCCCAGGATGGTGCAGCCGATATCCCCGGTTACAATGGTTTCCTTTTGGCCCAGTCTGGTTTTTTTTAAGGACCTGTTCAGGGCCATATAGGTACCCCGGTGAGGGCAGCCGGCACAGAAGGTGATCGGATGTTTTACCGTGAATTCTTTTTTCCGGTTTTCCTTTTCAGCAGATTCCCCCTTCAGCAGGGCCAGTCCCTTAAGGATCTCTTTCCGACTGTACTTACCGACCCGGGGCAGATGACCGTCCATCTTGCCCAGGATAGTACCGCTAAACCTCCGCTTGCTGGCTTCACTTCGAATGAGCATCTCCACCACCGGCTCAAGCTCTTCGAAGATGACGATTCTTTGCCCCTGATCCAACACCCTTTTGATCAGTTTCTGATCCAGTGGGTAGGCGGATTCAAGGTAGACCGCTCCGATTTCTCTCTGAAGGGGAAGTGCTTCTTTTAAAAGGGGATTAAGACTGCCGACGCTGACGGCGAAAAGACTGCTTTTGGCGGTTACCATGCGGTTGATGCCGCGTTCGCCTATGATCTTTTCCGCCTCCTTAAGCCTTGCCAGAAGTGTGAGATGCTGGTTCAGACAGATAACGGAACCGGCCTTGGTAAAGCGGAAGATGTCACGTTCAAACTTGGGGCGTCTGTTTTGAGAGTGATATTCAAACTCAGCCTCCACCAGTTCCTGGGCATGTGCTACGGAGGTAACCGAGCGGAGGATTACAGGAAGTTCGGCGGCTTCGGAAAGTTCAAAGGCAAACCGGCACAGTTCGTAAGCCTGCTGCGGGTTTGAGGCTTCCAGCACAGGCAGTCCCGCCCACAGGGCGAATAGCCGGGTGTCCTGCTCCGGCATGCCGGCCTCGGCGCCGGGATCATCGGCAATGTACAGAACCAATCCCCCCCTGGTACCGGAATAGGCCACCGACAGGATAGAATCGGCGGCCACGTTCGCACCGGACATCTTCATGGCAGCCAGGGCTCTCTTGCCGGTCCAGGCGGCACCGGCCGCGATTTCAAAGGCTACCTTTTCGTTGACGCTCCATTCTACATAGGGTGAGGCCGGATTGTTTTGAGAGTAATTAAGCAGTTCGGTCAGGGCTTCCGAGGAGGGTGTTCCGGGATATCCGGCGGCTACTTCAATTCCTGCAGCCAGGGCCCCGTAGGCTACCGCCTGATTTCCGATGATCATTTTTTTCATGTTCTTAAGCCGCCCTTATTGAGCTTCTCTTGCCCTGGATATCAGTTCTTTAAAGGTCTCCAAAAAAAGCAGGTTTTCTGGATGTTTTCCAATGGTGACCCTGATACAGGTCGGCAGGCCGTAACTCTTGCAGGCCCTGGTGATGATTCCCAGCTTCAGCAATCCCTCAAAAATCCCGGTTGCATCCATCCCGGTATCGATTAGTATAAAGTTGGTGTGCGACTGGATATATTTTACTCCGAGCTCGTCAAGGCTCCGGTAATAGAACGCTTTCTCCTTAAGAATTTCAGCCAGTGTTTCCTTAAGGAATTTAGTATCGTCAAGAGCGTTTAGTGCGACCTGCTCCCCAATGATGGAGACGTTGAAGGGCGGTTTAATGCGGTGAATCAAAGCAATCAAATCCGCGTGCCCTATCCCATAGCCCATCCGAATCCCGGCCAGTCCGTAAATCTTGGAGAAGGAACGGAGGATAAACAGATTGTCCATCCCTCCATTGAAGAGATCCACGCTTTTTGGATCAGCCGCCGGTTCTGTAAAATCTATATACACTTCATCGATAACTACCAGGACGTCTTTTGGAACCTGCTCTAGAAAAGCGAGCAGCTCCTCCCGGGGCTGGGCGTCGCCGGTAGGATTGTTCGGATTACAGAGAAATACGACTTTGGTCTTCGGTGTAATGGCGCGCAGAATAGCCTTTAAATCAATTCTGAAACCCTGCATTTTGGTATAGACCGGCCTCCCCCGCATGACTTTAACGATCGTTTCATAGAGTGGAAACGTTATCTCCGGTATAACCACCTCGTCCTCCTGGCCGACCACCGCCATTCCCAGGTCGTAAATAACCCCATCGGCCCCGTTTCCAACGGTGATTTGATCGCTTTCGCAGCCGAGTTTCCGGGCCAGCTTTTGCCGTAGATCCCGGCTTATGGCATCCGGATAAATATGAAGCTGATCGGCAAGCTTAAGATAAGCATCTTGAGCCAGATTGGAAGCCCCGCGTGCGTTCTCATTGGAGGCCATTTTGATGATATGCGAAAGACCGAGTTCTCTCTCCACTTCACGCTTTGATTTGCCGGGAACGTACACTTTGGTTTTTAATGCGCCCGGATTAGCCATACGTTCAATGTCCACTCTCTACCCCCTGCCTGGAAATGCGGTAACCGCCGGATAATTTTATAAAAGCATTTTATTGGTTATTTGTCAATATTTTATTTCAATATTGATTATAAATCAATATTGAAATACAGTCGAACCTGGTTAAAAGTTAGATGGAAAGTCAGGGCACCTCGACCGGTAAACGTCCGGAGCGGGTATAGCCCAGCCATTTTGAGATTTCCAAGGCCGCCTCGACGATGTATTCACCGTATTCTCTGATGAGCCTGAAGGAAAGTCGACGTTTGGGAGCCGAGATACCGATGGCGGCGATAGAGTAACCGGATTGATTCAAGATCGGAGCCGCGACGCAGCGTACACCTTCAATGTATTCTTCATCATCAACCGCGTAACCCTGCTCGCGGACCTTTTGCAACCTTCGATAAAGCTCCTCGGTTGTCTCAATTGTGTTCCGTGTATATTTTTTGAGCGGGTTTTCGAGCAGGTTTTCAAGCTCGGTTTCATTGGTGAAAGCCAGATAAGCTTGACCGAGGGCCGTACAGTGCAGAGGCTCCCTTCCGCCGACCTGTACGTTCACGGGAGGGGTTGTACGGCCGACAACTTTATCAATAAAAACCACGCTCTTCTCGAATACAAAAGCCATGTGGGCGGATTCTCCGGTTTTCTTCTCTATCCGTTCCAGGTACGGCCTGGCCATCCTTTGTACATCTATATTCTTTTTGATCGACTCGTATAAACCGAATATTTTCAAACCCAGGCTGTATCGCTTGGTGGAGGGGTCCCTCCGAATGTAACCTCGACGCTCTAAAGTATTGCACATGCGAAGAATCGTTGCCTTGTCCCATTTCAGCTTTTGCCATAGGGTGTTTAAAGTCACCGGATATGTCTCTTGTTCAATAATTTCCAGGAGTAGTAATCCTTTATCAAGCGAGTGAATAATGCGGGTATCCTTTCCCCTTTTCAGCAATGCACACAACCTCTATAAAGATAGTAGAATAATAACGGGGGGTGAGGAAACAATCAAGAAAGTTTTCGGGGGTGGATGGGCAACACGATCAATCAAAAAGAGATGATTCTTTATAGTTGGAGCCAAGTCCAATGTATTTGGGTGGAATGTTGGAACTTTTTCCATTGGGGTCGTACACAGGCCGTTCCATAGGCCGGATTCTCAATTCACCCTTCTCTGCGAGACAAATGCGTTCTTTGGCGATTGCTCCATATTCCTTTATGATCTCAGCTCCAATAGCTTTACGATTATGAATAAGCGAAGCAATCGCAGTGGTACCTGCACCAAGAAAGGGGTCTAATACACAATCTCCTTCGTTGGTAAGGGCCCGTATCAGTCGCTCTATAAGCTCCACGGGAAATTGACAGGGGTGGCTGGTCTTTTCAACATGATTTGACTTGACATTAGGGATTTCCCAAACATCAGATGGATTCTTGCCAAGAGGATTGCCGGAAAGCGCTCCAACATGGGGGCCTTTGAAATGCTTTTTGTTTGGGTACTTTTGAGGGATCCTGACATGATCCAGGTTAAAGACGTAATTATTTGACTTTGTGAACCAGAGAATGACCTCATAACGGCCGGAGAGTCTCTTCGAAGCATGCAGACCATGTCCAAAATGCCATACAATCCGGTTTCTCAAGTGGAGGCCAAACGAACAAAAAATGGGATATAGAATAATATCAAGAGGAATAATCTCGCCGTTGTCCACATAGTTGCCGACTTGCCAGCAAATACTTCCAGTTTCCGCCGTAACCCTTACACATTCTTTTATAACCTTTTTTTGCTGGCTAAGGTACTGATCAATTACGATCCTTTTCTCGTAGTCCTTTCCGAGATTGTACGGAGGGGAAGTCACTACCAATTGGACGTAGTTTGAAGGAACCGAATTTAACAGCTCCAGGCAGTCGCCCTCGTACAGCACAAAATCCGCTTCTTTACTAAATTGTCCGGAAATCTTAATCTTACCCATGCTTACACATTATTATAGCGCTTTTATTTAACAAGATAAAACACCCCGCCGTCATTTTCGTCCAACGTTCCCCGCGTATACGCTGTGTTATATGCCA
>JBFMGN010000319.1:0-4731 GCA_040752435.1 Spirochaetota bacterium | reverse complement strand
CATCTCCCGGACATACGATAGACCACTCCCTCCGAAAGGACAGACTAAAGGAAAGTTTAGTTCAGGGTAACGGGTCGACGTCATAAGCGCTGGAATAGAGCTGGATAAATTCCAAATTGAACATTACCCCTGTGTTTATTTTTAATCGGATAGTTGCATGATTTATGTTAAAAAAATTCAATTATATTAAAATTATTGAAAAAAAAATGCATTAATTATTAAATAAAACTTGACATACGCACAATTCAAGCATATAATAAGCAATAATCGCTTAACTTAAGGGGGGTGATTTATGTTTAGAATAATTGTATTATTAAAACAAATGTTTTACCGCCAGAGGTTAATTTTTAAGCTTTTTTTAATCTTAGGCTTTATGGTTCCGTTTCTTCTCTTTGCTGGTGGTCAGAAAGAAAAAGCACCAACTTCCGGCTCTCAAAAAGTAACTCGTATAGAAGAAGAGGGGGATCTGAGTTTAACTGGTTGGTCGTATGCGGTTGACTACGCCAAAGAATTGGTTCAACAGTATGTTAATGCGTATGGTGTAAAAACCGAATTTGAAGGATTACCATCAGGAGCCAAATACAATGAGTTACTGGTCACGAAATTCTTAGCTCATGAACCGATTGATGTCCTGTATTTAGAGGACTTTACCCTTACACCTTTTATCGCTTCCGGTTGGCTCACACCTTTGAGCGCCTATGCACCTGCTGAAAAACTTAAAGAATTAACTGCCCAGATGCAGGACTCTTTTGTGACTGCCTGGACTGTTAATAATGAACTATATGCTTTACCCTATTACCAGACAGTCTGGTTACCTATCTATAATAAAAAAATGTTTACAGAAGCAGGGATTAATCAATTCCCCCAAACCTGGGCTGAGTTGAAGACTGCGGCACTCAAAATAAAGCAGGCCGGTATTCTTGAGTACCCAATTACCTTTGCGATTGGCTTAACCTGGACAAATAAATACCAGGTATACAGTATGGTTTTGTCCGAAGGGGGGCGCTTATTTGACGAGAAACTCGACCCTGTTTTTGAGAAATTCGATTCTGAATTTCGCAAGATCCTTGAATGGCTGATTGATGGCCTTTTTGTTTCCAAATTCATTGATCCCAAGTCGCTTGAAACGGACGAAAATGCCAATTGGCGTGCTTTTGCCGAAGGTCAAGCAGCCATGACCATGATTCCGGGTTACAGAGCCTCCCAGATATATGACCAATCGCTCTCAAAAGTTGCAGATTCTGCCTCCCTGGCTATTACTCCGGGTAAAACGAATGAAACAGTGTCCTGGTCAAGAGGTTATGTAGTTTCGGCCTTTACGGATGCTCCCAGTAAAATATGGACTCTGATTGATTTTATGGGGGGGTCTGGAAAAGACGGAAATTTTCCAGGAAGGCGCGGGTGGATGGCCAATTATGCACTCGATAGTGGGTACAAACATCTCTGGAATGAACCGGACGTTCGTTCAACGCTGGCTGCCAAGTTGGGAGAGGAAAACATCGCCACTATGCGCAAACAGACTGAACAGTCGCGCTCTATTCCCCAGGCCCCCTGGATGGCTGCCTGGGTGATCGATTTTGAACGGGAGCTTCATCGAATGCTTACGAGAGAAATCAGCCTGGATTCCGGAGTTAAGAATTTGGCTGATAGCTGGCAAGCAAAGAGAAAAAGATTCCCTGATTATCATAAGTAAGTTACAATATAAATTACAGCAGTAAAGGGATAAAGAAATGAAACTCACAAAAGAAGCTTATCTGGTGGGCAGTGGTCATGTTGGTATTCGTATTAGTCACCCTTCAGATGCCGGGATTTATCTCTTTGATCTCGGAGATGGTACTTTCGCGTTGGTAGATTCCGGAGTGGGTATCAATACTGAAAAAATAGTGCACAATATCAGAGAAGACGGTCTGAATCCCGACAACATTAAACATCTATTTATAACGCATGTACATACTGACCACATTGGCGGAACTGCTTATTTTAAACAACAATTCGGTTGTAAGGTTTATGCTCCCCAAAAAGAAGCAGACGATTTAGAAAACATAGATGAAGTCAAGTTAGGATTGGATGTGGCGAAAAAAGCCGGATTCTACCCTCCGGAATTTGAAGTCAAACCCTGTCAGGTTGATATCCGTCTTAAAGATAACGATATCTTTGAACTGGGAAAACTAAAGTTCAAGATCTTTGAAACTCCAGGCCATAGCCGGGGTCATGACTGTATTCTGATCATAGGTAACAAAAGATATTTATGCTGTGGCGATCACATTAGTTTTGGCGGATTAATTAATTTGCAGAATTATCCGAACTCAGGCTCCTCGCTGGATGGTTACCGGGAATCTGCTCCCAAGCTGGCCGGTCTTAAAATCGATGCGTTTCTGCCTGGCCACGGACTTTTCACCCTGAATGATGGTCAAAAGGAAGTGGATTTGATGATCGATGCTACCAGGGACTTACTAGTAAAGGGAAGGTTCTTTATACCGAACAGGTTTTTTTAGTTAGTCTTAAAAAAACAGTCTGAATTCGTAATATTTCTGTAAGTTTAGTAATTATTATTGTTTAATTTAGGGGGAAATCCCCGCCTGTAAAGGCGGGGGTATCTATTCTGGAAAAAGAAAAGGTTATCTAAATGACAGATATAAATAAAAAGGCCTTAGCGGTTGCGACGCGGTTAATGGGCGATGAAACCAAAGCACGCGCTTATTTTGAACGATTAAATAAGTTAGATCCGGAATTTAGCCGTTTGACGCAGGAATTTGGTTGGGCAGGAATGTATGCCCGAACCGTATTGGATGATCGTACCCGGGAATTAACTGCGATTGCGGCTTTAACTGTGATGGATAAGGGACCCCAGCTCAAAGATCATATCGGGATGGCATTGCGGCTGGGCGCTACCAGGCAAGAAGTGCTTGAGGTTATTTTACAGATGGTCATCTTCGCCGGTTTCCCGACTGCTCTGAAAGCACTGCCGGTGCTGGAGGAAGTTTTAAAAGAAATTGAGGTTTGAAAAGATCACCTGGAATTATTGAAACTACACTATGCATGCAACGAAATATTGCGTGGTACACTTCCAGATTCAATGATTGATTAGAGGGTAAAGGGTTCAATAAGAAGGAATATCGAGTGCAGATAGGTAAATCATATTTTTCCAGCCTATCCATTTCCCCTACTATTTTGGTTATGTTCTTATTGGTAGCAGGACCGATTGGTTATTCCTTATTTATTAGTTTTCACCAGTGGAATCTAATGCAACCCGCTTTTATTGGTACTTTTACTGGCCTGCGTAATTATATTGAAGCTATAGAAGATGCAATATTTTGGAAATCACTGAAAGTTACCATTTTATATGTCTTTTTTACCTTAAGCCTGGAGCTTACTCTGGGATTAATCATTGCCCTGATGCTTAATACCCTTGGAAAATTTAGATCGGTGTTATTGGGGCTTCTGATAATTCCCTGGGCCATACCGAATGTAGTCAATGGACTGATGTGGAAGTGGATTTTAAATCCGCATTACGGTGCTTTAAATGGTATTTTATACTCCCTGGGTATAATCAAGGATTATATCAGCCTGCTTAGCCATCCGGTGTTGGCGATGGGGGCAGTGGTAAATGCCCACATCTGGAAACAATTACCCCTGGTGGTCTTTATCCTGCTGGCAGGTCTCCAATCCATTCCGGAAGAAGTGTTTGAAGCAGGGACTGTGGATGGCGCTAATGCGGCCCAAAAGTTACAGTACATTATTTTACCATATTTACGGGCCCCGATTGCCGTGTTACTTATTTTACAAACCATGGAAGCATTGCGTACATTTGATATCATCTGGATAATCACCGGTGGCGGACCAGGGACGGCGACCTCTGTGATCGCCTGGTTGACCTATAATGCAGCTTTTCGGGAATTTGATTTCGGCCAGGGGGCAGCGCTTTCTTTTGTCATTACCATACTTACCCTGGGATTCTCCTTCTTGTATATCAGGTTATTGCGCACAAATGAATAGACCGGGTAGTTACTTTTTTCATTTTCAAAAACTGATTTCTATGGTTAGAAAAAGCTTAGTATGAAACGGAGAAAAAAATTAGAGAAAATAGCGATAACAATTGGTTTGACAGTTACTTTTATATATTTTTTGGGTCCGATCGGCTGGTTGGTTATCTCAAGTATTCAACCTGAAGGTGAGCTCACTGCCATTCCTCCCCAATGGATACCGCATAATATCAGCCTGGAAAACTTTCAGGCCTTTTTTAACCCAGCACTAAGAAGTAAACTAAATGTTCCCGGCGTTGCTTCCGATGTAGGGAGTAGTCTTATTAACAGTACCATTATCGCCCTCCTTGTGGCCTTGAGTAATTTGGTTTTAGCCGTACCGGCTGCTTATAGTTTTGCTCGTTTCAAATCGCGTGCCATGTCGTTTTGGTACATTTTGTTACTGGTGTTTCGAATGGTCCCTGCCGTGGCCATTGTCGTCCCCTTTTACATTGTGATTAGAGCGTCTGGTTTGTTGGGAAGTTATTTTTCCGTGATACTGGCACATAGTGCCTTTACTTTGCCATTGGTGGTGTGGATTCTGCGTGGTTTTTTTATTGGTACTCCGGTAGATCTTGAGGAGGCTGCTCAGTTGGATGGGTGTAGCCGTCTGGGGGCATTATTACGCATTACGCTTCCGGTTATGACCCCGGGTCTGGTGGCTGCGGCTGTGTTTGCCTTCATGTTTTCCTGGAATGAATTTTTCTTT
>JBFMGN010000318.1:0-4743 GCA_040752435.1 Spirochaetota bacterium | reverse complement strand
CTCCTTTTATTTTAGATATTATAAAATATATTTTATAATATCTAAAATATTATGTCAATTCTTTTTTTTAATTTTTTTCGGTCGAAAAAGGAAGATCGTTGCAAAATGACAAAAATGGGAGAAAAAATTCGCCACGAGATCTTAAGGGAGGGTATAGCCCGGCACGGCTGTCGCTCTTGTCGGACTGTATTACCATGTGTCGCAGCATGCGACACCATCTTTAAAGGTATAGCTTACAGAGCAAAGGTATAACAAAGTCCAGCGTCAGGCTCGTAAGAGCCTTAAGTTGCCTGTTTAATTTAGGCTGCGGATGGAATCCGCGCGGGGAAAATCTTGCCTGTTGGAAAATTAAAAGTCCACTTCTCTTAAAGGATAAAATGTGGACTCCAAAGAAATGGCCACAAATTATTTCTTCCACTTACCGCTCGATAAATCAATCCTGATATTATTGTCGACAGGTTCCAGGTCTGTCCACAAGCCGAATACTAGATCCTTCCTGAAAGCAACAACGATACTCCCCATCAAGCTTAAGCCTCGCGTTGTAATCATCTCGCTTCCCGTAAACTTCTCATCCCCGGCGTAATGGGCAAGGAAAGCGTCGGCGATTTGTGGAGCCAGGTGATGGGCTTCTTTTTCCTTTATTCCAAGTTTTTTCATGGTATCAATGGCAATCCCTGCAATGCCGTTATGGGTAAATTCCCAGGTGTATGCCTGGAAGTTTTTTCCGGCCTTTTTAAAAGAAGGTATTTCCCGTATATTGTGGGTCTGTATAATCATTTCGTTATCCGGTGTTAATATTACCTGTCGAACCGGGCAGGGGTCGGTCACCAAAGAGCCGGTCTCAATATCAAAGATAAATTCACTCTGTTTTTCGGCAGGGTCGAAACTTTCAACGGTTATATCCTGGGCATGATAATGACCTGTAAATACCGTTCGAACTTTATAACGGGCGAACATCTGTGAAAGCTCTTTGTAATTGTCGATTATATACTGGCCGTAGTGTTTCTCCTGTGTCGGGTAGTGTTCCAGAAGACCGTGGTGCATCATGGCTATTACCGCTTTTTTCTTTTTAACGGCTTCCATTAAAATCTGCTCTATCCATTTTACCTGCTGTTTTGTAAACCTGCCGTCTGTTTCAGGCTCCCCCCGTTTCATGTTTTTTCGGTAATCGCAGGAATCGAGAGCTAACAGCCACAGGCCGGGAATCGGTTCCGCGGCATAACTGAGGGATGACGGGTCGTTTAAAAGCGCATCCCCGTAACCGAAATCACGGTATATCACGCGGAACTCTTCTGGCGACACATTGGGTACCCTTTCTCCCCCCTCTGAGGTAAAACGGAAGGCATGAGGGTTCAGTATATCATGGTTTCCGGGAATTACGAAAACGTTTATACCTTCAGCTTTCAGCCCGGACAGATACGAAGCGACTTTTTCATGGTTAATTTTCTCCCCATCTTTGGTAAGATCCCCGGGAATTATAACGAACCGCGGCGAGAGCTTTCTGATGGTCTCAATTGCCTGGATGAAAATTTCTTCACTTTCCACCAGGAGTTTCCTGTCTTCAGATAGATACTTTGCAAACAGCGGTCCCTCAACACCTAAGGAGGCGGAATAAAAATGTGGATCGCTTATGACTGCAAACTCGGCGATTGGAAAAGCGGGAGTATAATCCGCAATTAAAGCGGTTACATCTCTGTCGCTTTTATAGATGAAACGAATACCTGTGCAGGAAAAAGCTGCCAGCAAGAGCAGTCCACTCCACAGACAAAACCAAAGATGCTTCACAATGCTTATTAGAGAGAGTGATCTTCCTTTCTTTATTTTAGTCATAGTCTACTCACTGTTTTCATCAATTTTTTATCAGGTTATTAGGCCAGGGTACCGGGTTGGGATACAATGCTTATCTATTTGTCATATTTTTTCTTACAAATAATTATCATCAATATATGGAAAAACGCAACAGGCTGCCTGCACAAGGATACTCGTAAACCTGCCGCCGCAATGAGGAGCATACGGCTTTCATCTCGTTACAGGCGGGGTGGTAAACGGGCCGGTTCTTTAAAGTTTCAGTGAATCTGCCGCCTCGACTGCCGGCGAGGGTCTCCAGCCGCCTGCAGTTCGGTAATCAACGGGTTCAAGATTTTCAATCGGGTACGGCAGGGTTACATTATCGGGGATGGGATCGATATACGCACTCCGAAAAGCGGCATTCTGCATCCGGCAGAACGAGGTCCGATGATTATAGGCCGGGTGGTTTATCATCTTATCCCATATTTTTTTCAGGGATTCGGTGCGAATATTACCGAAGGAAAGGGGCGTAAAATCGCAGGGAGCTACATCCCCATAGGCTGAAACGTAGTATTGAATGTTAGCGGCAATACAGCCGATGCCTGAGAGGCTTCCTTCTATGGAGTTTTGCCACGACTGTGAAGAAAGCGGCGGAATGATACTGTGTTTGAAAATGTACTCAGAGTATTCTGTAATCTCTTCCCGCTGTTCCGGGGTAAGCAGCTCACTGGTATCCTTCAGCAGGTTCCCCGTGGGTACACTGTCGAAGAGAATCACATTATGCACCCCGATCTCCTGGGCCAGTCTATGCAGCCTTTTATACATTCCCAGCCCTGTTGCCGTCCGCCCGGCGTAGGAAGAGACGCCTACAAACACTCCTTGCTCGCGTACCTTCTTAAGCCCTTCAACAGCCGCTTCAAAGATACCGGGCATGCCCCTGAAACTGTCATGTTCTGCGGGAATCGGGCTGTCGAGACTGGTAAACAGGGTATAAAGACCTGCATCTGCCAATCTTTTTGCGTTTTCATCGGTTAGCAGCAGGCCATTGGTGAAAAGGATAGGCATCGCCTTCTTCTGATCAACATAGGCTATCAGTGCATAGATATCGGAACGAAGGAGAGGTTCCCCCCCGGTAAAGGCGATAATAGTTACCCCGAGATCCTGGCTGACATCGATCAGCTTCTTGGCCTCCACAGTGGAAAGCTCCGGAACACCAGCCTTTACATGCTTCCCAGCGCTGCAGTGAATACACCTGCACTGGCATTTGTAGGTAACGGCGAAGGTCATAGCAATGGGAAAAGGCCTTTTAAACAACTGTGCTTTTACCAGTCCTTTCAGGGCTCTGAATTGAGGCCGGCTGCCAACTGGAGGCGCAAAAGGGTTGGCCACCCGTTTTCCCTTCCACCAGCCGAGGTTTTCATACTGTTTGTAAAACTTAGCCTGCAGGTAGATCATTGGAAGCAGCTTAAGCTTTTCAAGAAGGGGGTTTAAGAGCCCGGTTCCTGTAAGCGTGCCGTCGGCTTGGCGCTTAAAGCTAATCAGTTTCTGCTTGAAAAGCTTCCAGTAAATCTTTTCTGTTTCCATCTTGTACCTCCACAAGCGCTTTCTTTTGCCTGCGTTATCCGAAGTACACCGAAGAAGTATACTTATAATATAACCGAAAATACCTCGTCTGTCTATGCCACGCCAGGCTATAGATTTTATTATCTTGATACAAATTCTTGACAGCCATGGGAACGACACCATACAATTACAGTAATAATAAATCAAAAAACAAGGGGGAAGTGAACATGAGTAAACTTCGCAACCGGATTGTCTTTATGGTGCTTGCGGCGGTTTTTATCGCCAGCGTAGTGGCTGTTCCGACAGCTTTTGCAATAGAAGTTGCCGGCCAGGATGTTAAGCCTGTCAAGAACGTCATTGTACTTATTACAGACGGCACAAGTGCGGATCATGTGGCGATTTCCCGTTGGTACCAAGGGGCGCCCCTGGTCGTGGAAGACCTCGTAGTGGCTGCTCAACGGACATACTCAGCGGATTCATTGATCAGCGACTCGGCGCCGGCGGCCAGTGCATTTGCCACCGGCTACAAGACCAATGACAAGTTCATCTCGGTGTCACCGGAAATAGTGGAATTGCCGACTCCCAAAATCTTGACCGATGCAGAAAAGTTCGTACCCCTGGCTACTGTGCTCGAGGCGGCTGAACTGAGCGGCAAGTCTACCGGACTCATAGCGATTTCAAACATTCAACATGCGACTCCGGCAGCTTTTTCATCACACGTTCCACATCGCAACGACTATAACGATATTGCCGAGCAACAGGTGTTCCAGGGCATTGAGGTGGTACTCGGCGGCGGCAAACAATATTTGCTCCCGAAGGATCAAGGCGGTACACGTGAAGACGGTGCAAACCTGGTCGAAACCCTCAAACAAATGGGATACGGTTTTGTGGAAACTACAGCCGATATGAAGTCTTTCTCCGGCGCCAAATTTTGGGGCATGTTTGCTTCCGATGCGATGGCCTATGATTTTGACCGGGATCCTTCCAAAGAACCGAGTCTCGCCGAGATGACCCAAAAAGCCATTGACATTCTCTCAAAAAATCCAAAGGGCTTCTTCCTCTTCGTGGAGGCATCCAAGACAGACTGGGCGTCCCACGCCAATGATCCGATCGGCGTGATCAGTGAAGTGCTCGCCTGGGACAGGGCGGTCAAGACCGCTGTGGATTTTGCGAAGAGAGACAAAAATACGTTGGTGCTCGCATTCTCAGATCACGGGAACGGCGGCATGACCCTCGGACTGCGCGGCAAACCCTATAGCAACCTGAAAATGGCCCAATCCATTGATATATTAAAGAAGGCAAAGTTGACCGGTGAAGGAATCGATAAAAAGCTGAACACCGACCGGAGCAATATCCGGGAAGTAGTGGCCGAGTATTACGGAATTACCGATC
>JBFMGN010000317.1:0-4754 GCA_040752435.1 Spirochaetota bacterium | reverse complement strand
ACGGTCTATACGAACAGAAAACAAAGAAGAACCCAAATTACACCCTTTAAAATAGATTTTTTCATCTCTACGTCCTCCTTTCATAAGTCTGTATATCACTATAATTTCAAACCTTACTGCTTAGCTATATTGAAATTGTCATGTAATTGTATGATTTTGTTCACCCTTGTCTCAAAGGATATTATATGCATAGGGATAAGGTTCTACTCCGGCGAAGTAAAAGTTGCATGCATCGAAATTCAAATTGTAGAATTTTACGCCTGCCAAAGTTATCATGATTATTGTTCGATGCAGACCATTCAAGAGGTCAATGAAAAACCTGTGGTATTCTGTTGGAATAAATTTGAGTTTTTAGGTCCCCAAAACAGGTGAAAGAAATGCTGCATAATCATGGAGTCGATGCACCAGTACTTGTTCGAGATTCATCTGATCTCAGCACGCCCCGGCGGAACTCCTTGGGTGAAAGTTTCGTGAACCGGCGGAATATCCGATTAAAGTAACTATGATTCTCGAATCCGACCTCGTAGGCGATCTCCGTGATCGACATATCTCCGCGCAAAATGAACTCTTTTGCCTTGTCGATTCGCAGCCTGTAAATATAGTTCATCAACGTGCTGCCGGTTACTTTCCTGAAAAATTTGCAGAAATACGAAGTGCTCATGAACACGATATCGGCTACATCCTTGAGGCTTATCTTGTCGTTATAATGGTGTTGCAGAAAGGAGAAAGCGTTCCGCAACCTCACGATATCGTGCTGCTTCTGGTTATACAGTGTGAGATCGGAGGTGAAATCTTGATAATAGCGGGCGATATGAGAGAGAATTTCCATCAAGTAGCTCTTTACGGCCAGGTTATAGTACTCCTTTCGACCGGTGATCTCGGAATGGAGTTTCTTGAGAAGCGAGAACACTTCCCGGTTCAAGAAGCCGTCCGGGGATATCTTATGGAAGAACTCGCTGTTGTGGATATAGAAGGGACGAAGATATTCAAAATCGAGCATGCTGCCACCGACCTGGTAAACCAGCTCCGGCATGAAAAAGAGACCTATTACTTTCATGATTTGAGGATAGTGAGTTTCGACCCGGTGGAACTCGGTATTCCCGACAATGAACACATCCCCTTCGCTTAAGTTGTATTCTTTGCTCTCTACGTATAATTTCCCGTTCCCTTTATAGACATAATCGATTTCAAGATAGTCGTGATAGTTGGGAATTAAACGCTGGTTGACGGAAAAGTGGTAGAAATGCAACGCCAGCGGAAGGTTGTCGGAAAACTGGATACTGTGCTTTCCATCGGCCGAAAACTTGATGCTTGTTGCAGAAGACCACCTGAAATACTCTGCGAGAAATTCAGTTTCCTGATTCATCGATGAAATTTTAATTCCCTGGAGGGAAAAAATCAATATACCCTGCCGCCCTTCCTTGGACTGTGGGAACAATATGCTACAACTACTAGATAATTTTATTACACCCAATCGTTTTGATCGGTGGTAGAATAAATATTGTTTGTTTACCGAAACGGTATTACGGAGGAGGCAGAATGTTTCGACCGCCGAGGATACAGACGCTGACACAGGCAGAGCTGGAAATGACTCATCAAACTTCGTTGCATATCTTACACGAGGTGGGAGTAAAGCTCAATCACGACAGAATTCTAGAAATACTGGCCGGCAGGGATGGAATTTCCATCGACTTCTCCCGGAAAATCGTACGCTTTTCGGAAAAGCGGATTCACGATGCCGTAACGTCGGCGGGCAAACGAGTCAAGCTTTACGGACGAAATCCGGAACAGGCTCTACCGTACGGGTACGGCTATGTTTCTTTTATGTCCAATATCGGTGAATCCGATTCCAAGCTCCCTGATTATCAAAGCGGTTTTGAAAGAGCGTTTACCATGCTCTTTGGAGTATCTGCAGGCGTCGAGGCTGCGGGCTGTCTGGGAATCGTCGGCGCTGATCAGGGCTCTTCCCTTCTGCAGCTTGTGATGGACAACGAGATGGCCGCATACTTTCGAAGATTATGGAAAGGTTTCGATGTGAACGAAGAGAAACTCGCCTTCGATATTGTGAAAAAAGTCGGTCCGGGTGGGAATTTCTTGTTCGAAGAGCACACGGTCGCTCATTTTCGAGAAGAGATATGGATACCCGAGTTATGCGACAGGCAGCACTGGCAGGCATGGGAATCTTCGGGGAAGAAAGACACGATGGAAAGAGCCCAAGAGAAGCTGCGAGCTATCCTTACGCACCACAAGCCACAACCGGTGGACGAACTGTTGAAACGGGAATTCGAGCGTATAGTGAAAGCGGCCGAGGCCGACTTACTCCCATGAGCCGCCGCCCGGAAGAAATTCTATAACCCAGACTTCTGGAGGACGAAATGCAGCCAACTATAGAAACGGACCGGAGAGGGATTGTAATCGACGGCAAGCATGTTTATCTATACTCCGGTGAGTGCGAATACTACCGGTTACCGCCCGACCGCTGGAAAGAACTGCTCTCGAAGATAAAGGAGGCTGGCTGCAACGCCGTTTGTACGTATATTCCCTGGAACTGGCATGAACCGGAAGAAGGGAGAATCGATCTTACCGGACGCACAGATCCCAGACGGGGGCTTATGCGGTTTCTGGACGAAGTCGCGTCCAACGGCCTCTACCTGATCTTCCGGCCTGGTCCGTATATATGCAATGAATGGCTTAACGGCGGCATCCCGGGATGGTTGTTGACGAGCCACCCGGAAATCCGCGCCCTCTCATCCAATGGGAAGCCGCTCCCCTCGAAAGTAATGTATCCGCCGATTACCTACCTTCATCCTTCATACCAGGAGCATGTACGCATATGGTACAACGCTGTTTTCGAGGTGGTAATTCCGTACCTGTATCCGAACGGGGGACCTGTACTCTGCGTATACCTGGATGACGAACCGTCGTACTGGTGGGGGCTGTGGGATCCGCTCCTTTTGGACTACAATCCTGTGGTAGTCGGGCATTCAAGACGGGCGGGGTTCTATCAACAGTGGCTTAAGGAAACATACGGAGATATTACCGATTTGAACGAAGTGTACCGGCAGACCTACCGGGCCTTCGAAGAGGTCGCTCCTCCATATGACTATCCCCGGAACTACGGTGAACTGCTGCACGCCCTGGACTGGTACTGGTGCAAGCTCGCAATGATCGATGAGTATGTCCTCTTCCTCTATCGCCTCGTGGAGGATAAAAACATCAAAGTCCCCCTCGCCTTCTTGAACGCCTACCTGCAATCTCACATGGCCTGGTCGAAGTTTTCAACCTTTTGTACGGAAAAAGGTTTGAACCTGCTTCACACGACCGAGACCTACTGGTCCATGGTATTCGAGACTTCCGACGGACGTGAAGATAAAATCGGAAATATCTGCGCACAACTGGAGATGTATAAATCGGCGAGGAGGGAGGCTGAATATCCGTTGCTCTGCATGGAGATGCAGGCCGGAGTCGCCTATCACGAAACACCGCAGCAACTGCAATCGCTCTACCTGCTCTCTATCGCCCATGGAATCAACGGCATCAACTTCTTTACGATGACCGGCGGCGAAAATCCTCGCGGCTACGGTTATTTGACCGGCGGCTCCTATGATATCAGCGCACCGGTAGGGATGGATGGAGAAGTACGTCCGAGTTATTTTACGATAAAGAGGCTCGGACAGTGGATCGAGACCCACCGGGAATCTTTATTGGCAACGGAAACCTGTAACGATATCGCAGTCGGGTACTATGAACCGTACGAAGCAGCCGGTTATCAAGGGAATACCCTGGATTGCGGATTCCGCGATGATTATCGTGACTTCTTCGATAATTACTACGGATATTATCTCTGCCAGCGTTACAATGCCGGTTTGTTGACTTTGCTTGCACTCTCGGGCTTAAGCTATGCGATGGTGGACCTCTGCTGCTGTTCGGCCGCCGAGCTGCGACGGTATCCGCAATTGTGGGTGGCCGGACTGGATTTCATGCATAAAAATGTTCAGGAAAAGCTCGTCGCATACGTTGAACAAGGGGGGCACCTGATTTTATCACCAAGAGTTCCTGAGCTTAACGAGAGAATGCAACCGTGCACTCGCCTTCGCACCCTTTATCCGGCCGGGCCGATAACACCGGAAAACGGTACGAAATGGGGTAGATTGACTCCATCGGGAACCGTTTTCACCTCCGGGGGATTTCGCCTGGCCGTACGGGATTATATCGACCATTTCGAACTTGCCGGAAAAGAAGAGGCAGTCGCCTTTGATGAAGCCGACGGTGTTCCGTGTGCCTACACAGTTGCATATGGCACCGGAAATGCGACGCTGTTAGGGTTCAAGCTTCGATACGCCTGGGACAGTAAAAACAACCACCAACGGTTCATCCACTGGCTGTTGGAGCGGGATGGTATTCGGCGGAGTACCTTCGCGGAGAACCCGGACGTCATCGTACGGGAGAGAATGGGAGAGGGGAAAGGATTCTTGTTCGTTATAAATCCCACGCAGAATCCCCAATCGACAAAGATACGGTTCACGGATCCCAGGGAGAGAAGCGTCCATGTGCTGCCGACCCACCTTGAAGCGTTGCATCTTCCCGGTCAAGGCGGATTGGCTCTTGCATTGAATCTGTCCATAGGCCAGGCTGGTGAAATAATCTACTGCACTTCAGAGATTTTATCATACAAGAAAATCCAGCCCGGCAGGATACATCTATCGATCCAAGGTCCTGCCGGTACGATGGGAGAAATCGCCTTGAGAACCTGG
>JBFMGN010000316.1:0-4757 GCA_040752435.1 Spirochaetota bacterium | reverse complement strand
TGATTCCCAGTTTCCCGTCACTGTTCTGGATGTTGTTCTCATGGGACGTCTCGGGCGGACAAAAATCGGGCAATATTCGATAGATGATCTTAAGGCCGCGGTGAAAGCCCTGGACCTTGTAGGACTGTCGAAGCTGCGGGATCGATCATTTTCCACCCTTTCAGGCGGCCAGCGGCAGAGAGTTTTGATCGCCCGGGCGTTATCTTCGCCTCCCCGGATACTCCTCCTTGACGAGCCGACCGCCAATGTTGACCGTGAAGCTGAACATGAGCTTTACAAATTGATCAATTGCCTGGCGGAAGAATATACTGTTATTCTTGTCTCTCATGACCTGGGGATTGTACTTACTATTTCCGACCGGGTTGCGTGTGTAAACCGAAGTATACGGATACATCCTACCTCAGAACTTACCGGCCGGGAATTAAAGGAACTGTATAATTTTGATGTGGCCTTTGTGCGGCATGATAGAGAACGCACGGAGGGGAATTGTTAGAAATATAGGAGAATCTTATGGCGACCTTCCTGGCTGATCTTTTCAAATATACATTTCTGCAATACGCGCTGATCGCGGGTTTACTCTCGTCTGTCGCCTGCGGAATTATCGGTAGCTATGTGACAGTCCGGCGGATTACCTATATCGCGGGTGCAATCGCCCACAGTGTCCTCGGCGGAATGGGCGCCGCCCGCTATCTGAACATTGTGGCAGGCATAAAATTCCTCAATCCACTGCACGGCGCTGTTTTTGCAGCGGTTGTCTCCGCTTTGATTATCGGCGCCGTGACGGTGTACAGTAAACAGCGGGAGGATACCGTCTTAAGTGCCATTTGGGCCGTCGGAATGGCTTTTGGTATTCTTTTTATCTACGCGACTCCGGGGTACAGTGAAGATCTTATGAGTTACCTTTTTGGCAATATTTTGATGGTAAGAAAACAGGATCTCTTTCTCATGCTTTTCCTGGATTTGATAATAATTGTTGTGACGTTTCTGTTCTATAACCGTATTCTTTCGATTGCTTTTGACAACGAATACGCCCGGCTTAAGGGTATCAAAGTTGAGGTTTACACAATTTTGCTCCTTGTACTGACGGCCTTGACCATTGTCATAATGGCGCAAGTTGTCGGCATCGTCATGGTGATCGCTCTCCTCGCACTTCCGGCCGCCTCAGCCTCAACATTTGCAAAACGCTTATGGCAGATGATGCTCTATTCAATAACTCTAAGCGTTATCTATACGACCGGCGGGTTGATTATCAGTTATAAACCAAATCTTCCGTCAGGCGCCGTCATTATCATATTTTCCGGCGCCGTCTATATTCTCCTTAATGCCGGAAAAAGAATTCTGCATGCTATCCGTATGAAACACCTTTACTGAACAAATACTAAAGCCGTATACAGCGCGAGCCTGCCTGCGGCCCGTTCCGGCAGCAGCCATCATTCACACTATCCATTCCAATTCCTTATAATAACGAGACTCCAGCAGGAGAGCTCCGGAATGATGAACCTCGTAACTCCTGAAGAATAATTAGTTTCCAATTCTAAAGCCGTACCCCGGTTATAATCCGGTGAGGCCAGGTAGACTTTCCCGATTTTGCGTTTTATTTCAACCGGAATCCTTTTTACAGCCTGTGGTTTTTTATGGGGGAGATTCCAGTAATCATTTAAAAGCCCGGTAAAATTTACAAGGTTAATCGTTAGAAAATCCTTAAACGCGTGTATAATTGTCCAGACTTCACCGCTTCTCCCTTTGTATCCGAAGTTGTCTAGACCGAGTTGAACAAGGCCCTCATTTGAGAGCTCTTTTTCTGATACATCGATCAAGTTTTTGTCTACCAGCCAGTTTTCGTAGCGGACAAAGAAATCGTAATAGTCCCGCATGATCCGGGCAAATTCAGGCCGCAAGGTGGCATACTTCGGGTAGTACGCATCGCAGAGAGCCCCGTCTTTTTCACCGAGGAGGAGATGAAATCCTCCACTGGCAAATATCGCCGCGGTTGTAAGACGGGCGGCCGTCTCGGCTTGTTCCAGGGACTCTTTCTTAGCCGAAAACAGCGGGCTCATGTAGGCTGCCAGAATCACCTGCTTTTTTCTCCGGCAAGCCTCTTTGGCATTTATGATCAGCCTTTTAAGATCGCTGAAACTGTTGTGAGGAGGCCACACCTCGATGTATACGGCCGCCTGGTCGCTATCCGCCACTTTTTCGGTGGGCCAATTATTGACACTATTAAAAATTACTTTGGCGGAAGGCTTCTTATCTCGTATAGCCCGGGCACTGTCGTCGATCAAGGGGCCGAAAAGATTATCAAGCTCCACCAGCTCACCCTCTTTTCCGCCTGCGAAGGCACGCTTGGGAAATCCGTATTGATCCATATGGATTCCGTCAAAGGGTAATTCAGTCACCGCGCGGATATATTCACCTATAATGAGGTCATGCCAGGGGGACACCCGCCTTATATCCATGATATAGAAAAGTTTTTCGATGCTTTCCGGGGTTCCATCAGGCTTGTATAAAGCCAGTTCAGGGTGCGCGTTGAAGAACTCCGGCTCAGCCCCGTAAACGGCGCCGTATGCCAGGGCCGCCATATTTTGCACATGGCATAGATCAATTTTATGCTTGACAGTTTCGATGGACAGCCTTCTTCCCATGCCGTCGGTGAACTCCACTCTGTCCTTGGGCGGCAGGAGCTGGTAGTGGCGATACATCCAATCGTAGAACTGAACCACGTTTATATGATACTTGCTCAACTGCTTGACTTTTTCTATGGAATTCGGTTCACCCGGAGAGAAGTCCGCCAGGAATCCATAGCGCGGCGCAAGGCTCCAGTCGGAAAGTACATCCAGGGCCGTACTTGCATAGGCGATTTTATCTCCTGAAGGGTTATCAATTTCTATTTCCACCCCATACCCGCGAAAATCCTCTTGAGGGAGATGCAAATCAACCTGCGCTTCGAAAACCGCACCGGCGGAAATCTCAATCGGGTGAACTGATCTGTCAATTTCTGAAGCGAGGTGGATAAGCTTAACAACAAGACTTCCCCGAAAATAAATGGCGCTTATATTTCGGATTACCAGGTTAATGGCGGCATTTTCGCCCGGATGATAAGCGGCTTTGTCGGGATAGGCATCTTCAATGATTATCGCTGATGAAGGTTTACGAGATGCTGCGGAATCGGATATACAGCCTGCAATCAAGACCGGGGAAAGTGCAAAAAGAAGATTACACCCAAAACGGTAAGAGTTCATGCCAGCACACTCCTTAATATCAAGTATTTAGCATGAGACCATAGAAGGGGCTGGGCAATAGCTCCCCACCGCTTGACCCAGGGTTCATAGAATGAGGGGTCATTCAGGCTTGACGGAACCTGCTCGGGCAGTTCCCATTTTTCATTAACCTGTGCTTCCACCCAGGCCAAAAGCCGCCGGGCTTTATTCGGATTGCCTGCCTCAAAGTAATACCAGCCTAACCAGGCGGTCAACAAGACCCATTCACCGCCTCCATAGTACGTATCGGTTTCGTAACGATGTACACCGCCGTTATTCCGGCGCAGGTGATTTTCGATTAGAGATACAGTCGAAAGTATGATCGGATCATCAGGCGGGAGCAGGCGAAAAGGGGTCGAGGCTGCCACTAATGCGCCGTCAACCTTATCGGTCCCGATGTCTTTTATAAGATGTCCATTTAAGACCCCTCTTGAAAGAGTATAGTCCTGTATCTCTTTTGCCTTTGCAGCGAGGGCTTCATCCTTCAGAAGCTCGGCTGCGGATTTTAACCCGCCGTAAACAGAGATCAGGGTATAAACATGGACGGCCTCCCTGTTTTCTTCCCAATGGTCGTAGCACGGCCGCGACCACAGAGAAGAAAGGTAGCGGCTTGCAAGCCTGACTGCGGACTTCCACTCATCATTCAAACGGCCGCCTGTTGCCTGCATGTGTTCTTTTAAAGCCCAGAGCCAGGTGCCGTAGCCGTCAAGCTGGAAGTTCGGCCAGCCATCATCCTCTGCCTGCCCGTTAAGGCGGTAGCGGGCATTGAGGTAATCCTGATTTAATTCAAGGCTTTCCGTTGCTTTTTTTATCGATCTTTCAGCTTTTTCTGCATTGAGAAGAATAGTTCGAACCGCCCAATTATGAAAAAGATGAGAACTTTCATTTCTAGCGATGCTGTCCATGGCATAAGCTATATAGGAACTGTCACGAAACCAGCAAAATTTATAATGCGGAAAATTGGGACTGGCTATATATGCACCCCCTGAGGTCTGGTTGTCTTTAATTATTCTTAAGCTCGTTTCATATAAATTTGCAGACATAATAAATTGTTCTTACTCCTTTCTGTATCAGTAATTAAAACTCGATGGTCAAACCCTCTAAAGAGATAATTGATCAACTGAGGCAATTTCAAAAATCAGAATTTATTAGCCACGGAAGCACACGGAAATAGGCGGAATAATGGACTATTCCATTTGTATTCTTCGCAACTTGCGAAGAACTATAATCCAGCCCAGTTGCGGCTCCAAGCCGTAACTGGGATTGTTTATTAAGCCAAGAATTACTTAAATTATCTTTTTTCCGTGTCTTTCCGCGGATTCCGTGGCTACCCAATATGCTGACCCGAACTTCTCGCCCTCGAAGGGGGCTACTCCATATGCTTGCCCTAGCTTCTCGCCCTCGAAGGGGGCTTATATTTTGAAAGAACCTCAACTGTAAAAGATTAATGTTAAATCTTAACCGCTCCTGTGGTTAAAGCACCTCTGACAAAGTATTTCT
>JBFMGN010000315.1:0-4757 GCA_040752435.1 Spirochaetota bacterium | reverse complement strand
ACAGCAAAGAAAAAATTGCAAAAAAGGAGCTTTCCCTTTATCTTTCCGATATGATAAGTCATGTAAGTTATAAATTCCTTAAAGCCCTGAAAGATGTCTTTCACTACAAGTGCACCGAGAACAACTGTGAAACCTGCGACTGCGATGAACGGGCACAGTCAGCCCTCAGACACCTCCTTCAGGCTCTGCCTGAAATACGGAAAATGCTTATAAAGGACATTAAGGCCGCTTATGCCGGCGACCCTGCGGCTACATCCCTGGAGGAGATTGTCTTAAGTTATCCCTACATTGAAGCCATTGCCTCCCACCGGATCGCTCATATTCTGTACCAGGAAAAAGTGCCTATCATACCCAGGATAATGTCCGAACGCTCCCACTCATTGACGGGAATAGATATTCATCCCGGCGCCGAAATAGGTGAAGGGTTTTTTATAGACCATGGTACCGGCGTTGTTATCGGCGAAACCTGCCGGATCGGAAAAAATGTTAAACTTTACCAGGGGGTCACGCTTGGCGCTTTATCCCCTTTTGACAAGGAAGGCAAACCTAAGAAAGGTCAAAAACGCCATCCCACCATCGAAGATGATGTAATTATCTACGCCAATGCCACCATACTGGGAGGCAGTACTGTAATCGGCAAAGGAGCAATAATCGGGGGTAACACCTGGATTGTCAAATCTATACCTCCCGGAGCAAAAGTGTACAAGGATTAAAAAAATCCTTCTAGCTTAAAGCGATGGCGTCCATCTCGATCGCCGCATCTCTAGGCAGCCGGCTTACTTCAACAAAACAGCGCGCTGGATACTCCCCCGCAAAGTGTTGGGCGTATACTTTATTCACCTGCGAGAAAAGATCCATGTCTTTTATAAAAACGGTTACTTTTACCACTCTGTCCAGGGTAGTACCTGCCTCCTTAAGAATAGCCTGCATATTTTTTAAGATCTGTCGGGTTTGTTCTTCTATGCCGGTTTTTATTAATTCACCGTTTTCCGGGTTTATCGGTACCTGGCCGGATACAAAAACAAAACCACCGCATTTCACCGCCTGTGAATAAGGACCTAGGGCAGCCGGTGCGTTTTCCGCGGTAATAATTTCTTTTTTTAGTTTCATAAAAACTCCTGAAACAAAGTTTAGTACATATTTATCGCATCGATTTCAGCATCTCGTCTACTGCCGGATTGGGATAAATTCCCACAGATTCTTGAACCGTACACTTTAGATCCACTTGTTGAAAGTTTTTAGCGCGATAAGGCTCTCCACATGAAGGACTGCGCTGATGCTCCCAAGCTCTTTGTTTAAGAATTCTATGAGCCTGGGCATCTCGATATATGCTTCGGCGAGTAGATCGAAACGTCCCGCAATAACGGAAACCGACTTAATTGGTTCAAGCTGAGACACTGCCCGAGCGACCTCGATACTGTCGCGGTTGGCCGACAACTTGATCATAATGTAAACGAACTGCTTATCTTCAACGGAATCGGGGTTTATGAGTCCCTTGATCCTGAGTATGCCCCGGCGGATGAGATTCTCAATCCGATTCCTCACCATCCCTTCGGAGATAGACAGGAGTTTGGCGATCTCCTTTTTGGTCGTGCGGCCATCCTTCTGGAGGATCGACATTATTTCCTTGTCATGCTGGTCCATTCGGATAACCTGCCTGTCTGGCGTTCCGTCCACTCACGAAAGCTCGCCGGCCAGGTTCATTTCAAATAGTTGTTTTATTCTCTCAACGTCCGTTCCGTACCTGGCCTGCAAGTACATGAGCTTGACCACTGAACTTTCGATGGTCATGTCCTTGCAACTGGCCACCCCTAGAGCTCGCATAATCTGGGCGCTTTCGTACCTGGTGAGCGAGACTCCCCCGTGTCGGCACCTGGTGTTGACAGCCACGATTCGTCCCTCTTTAATGGCCTTTTCCGTCTGCTGAACCAGTACGCTATTCCGGGTCGGGACAGTACCGGCGCCGTAGCCTTCTATGATAATGCTTTTTGCGCCGCTTCTGAACGCGGCCAGCAGGCACTCATCTATAATCCCGGGAAAAACCGGTACCACGATAATCGATGGATCGAGTTCGAAAAAGGCGTCGAATGGTTTCCGCGTGGTTTCTCCTGGGGAGCAGAGACTTATCTTAAGCCCCACTTCTCCGAGCGGGGGGTAGTTAGGGCTGTCGAAGGCTTCATACCTCCAGGTTGAAACCTTTGTAGTGCGGTTCCCGCGGTAGAGTTTGCTGCCGAAAAAAACTGCAACCTCAAGCACCCCCGAAACGGCCACTGCCACAGCATTCACCAGATTGTTCTGGGCATCACTGCGCGGGTTCGACAACGGACACTGGGCCCCGGTTAAGATGATCGGCTTCGGGAAATTCAGCAGCATAAACGAAAGGGCCGAAGCTGTGTAAGCCAGGGTATCTGTACCGTGAATAAGGACAAAACCGTCGTATATCTCACGGTTCTCGTAGATAAGCCGCGCCAGGCTCTTGAGCAGAAACAGATCCATATAAGCGCTATCGATTGTAAACGGCACAATCAGATCAATATCTGCCAGCCTGTGCAATTCGGAAAGGAGGCGTTTCAACCCCTTTACGTTGTTATCAGGCACCAGCGGCTCAACGCTCCCTGACGCGCTCATTCCGAATGTACCACCTGTGTGAACAAGCAGGATCTTCTTCATGAGTTTCCGGTTAAGCCTCTCCTCTTGATGCAGCTTTACTACCTCTTGTCTATCTGCCAGCCCTTCGCATCCATCCGCTTCAGGAAGCCGGCCAGGTATTCAATCAGTGCCTCCTTCATGATTTTCCCCTTGTCCAGCGTGGCCTTTTCAGGCGCTCCGCTGGCGCCATAGTCGGTCAACTCACTGAAATTCCACACAAAGTCTACTATAGGATCCAGGTCTGGTATCATGCCCCTGGCTGCGGGCATACCGACCAGATGAGGCACGGTTGCCAAGACAATGGAGGTTTCCCCTTCCCCGCCATGACCGAGGCCGTCCCACACCTTGAACGTACCTTTTGGGATCAGTTGACTGATCTTGTACCACCAGGCCGCAATCCAGGCAATCTTAATATCTGGATGTTCGATCTTGACGGTTCTGGCCGCCGTCTCAATGCTCGGAATATTGCCGTCGTGTCCGTTGATGATAAGAATTTTCTTAATCCCCCAATAATCGAGAGATTCCAGTATTTCCTTTACTACCCTGGTAACCGTTTCTGCGGATAGAGAAATACACATCGGCTTGTGCCGATAGTGCATGCTCATCCCATACCAGAACGGCGGCACCACGACTGTCTTGTCGACCCTCCTGGCCACTTCGACGGCCACGTCATACGGCACATACACATCGGTACCAAAGGGAAGATGCCCGCCATGGCTCTCGGTGGATCCGAACACCAGTATCGCTTTGTCAATCCCGGCCTCTACAAAACGCTTCTCATTCAATTCTTCAAGTTTTACGGTTTCCATGGTTCCTCTTTTACTCCTGCCGGTAAAAACCGGCAGGAGTACTATGGCTTCATTCAGCTTTACTTAGGCATCCAGGTCTGCAAGTATTCGTACTGGCCGTTCTTGACGCCGATGATGGCCACCGGCTTGAGAGGAACACGGCTTGGGCGGGTATAGGATATCTCACCCGTAACTGCCTTGTAACCGGAAGTTTGTGAAAGAGCTTTTTTAAGCGCTTCTTTCTCGTCGGTTCCGGCGCGTTTAATCGCATCTACGATCAGCCCGACAGCATCGAAACCCAGTGGCGCAAACGCGTTTTCCGGTTCTCGTCCGTATTCTTTTTTGTACGCTTCGATGAACTCGATAACCTCCTTCCGATTGTCGCTCCGGTAGGTGTGGGTCGAGAAATACACATCGTTGGCCAGTTTCGGACCGGGCACTGTGGTAACAAGTTCGGTGTCAAAACCGTCGGCACTCAGGATAGGCAGGCTCAGCCCGGCTTCGCGAATCTGCTTTACCGTGAGGCCGGCCTCGTTAGGAATCGCCGAAATAAAGACCGCGTCCGGGGCTGCGGATTTGAGCTTGGTGATATGCGCCGAGAAATCCGTGTCGCCCGTCTTGAAAAAATCCTCATGCACAACGGTACCGCCCATGTCCGCAAACTTTTGTTTGAAGAATTTTGACAGCGCCTTGGTGAAATCCATGGAGTTGTCGGTCCAGACTACTACTTTCCGTAAGCTGAGCTTGTTGTACGCGAACTCGGAGATAGCAAAGGACTGATCGTCGTCTCCGAAGGGAGTCATAAAGAATGCATCGCCGACCCACTTAGGAAGCTCTGGATGGGTTGCGCCTGAGGTTACAAAAGGAATCCCATCGGCCTGGAAGAGCGGCGCGGCCGCCATTACGAACGTGGTATCTCCATATCCGAGACCGGCAACAACCCCCATGGACAGCGCTTTCTTGGCCTGTGTCGAGCAGGCCTGTTGATCGGTTTTTGTGTCGAACCCGATCACCTCGATCATCCTTCCGCCTAGAATGCCTCCCGCTTCGTTCACCAGCTTTGCCTTCAACCTGGCGCCTTGCAAGGCCGGCGCGTCAATCGAAGACATACCGCCGGTCAGGTTGTACAGCGCAGCAAGTTTGATAGGTTGTGCTTCCGTTTTCACGCTTTCTTGCTTTCCGCCGGCGAACACGAGCACCGGCAAAAGCGCTAGAAGCGCCAGACAGAGAACAATTCGTTTGTTCATACATCTCTCCTCTTATTGTTATTAATATTCTAACTCAGGACACATGTCCCGAGAACTCTCCTTTTTTAAAGCC
>JBFMGN010000314.1:0-4782 GCA_040752435.1 Spirochaetota bacterium | reverse complement strand
CGTGGAGCTTTTTAAAGTGGATATTAATGAAGAATTAAAACGGCTTATCATCCACGGTCTGCTCCATCTTACAGGAATGACGCATAGGGGGAATTCACTCAAAAATAAAATGATAAAGGTACAGGAGCAACTCCTAAAAAACCTGATGGGAGAAACCATAATTTGAATGGATGGAGTTTTTTAAAAAAGCTTTTTATCAAAAACAAACTCGCCGAGAAAGATAATTTCGATAGTTTAAATATAGAAGAAAAGGATATGATTCGGGGGATCGTTGAACTATCGGAAACCTCGGTAAAAGAGGTAATGGTACCAAGAATTGATGTTATTTTTTTATCCACCGAAATGTCTGTTCAACAGATAATGGCGGAAATAATAGAATCCGGACATTCGCGGTTTCCCGTATATAAGGACACAATCGATAATGTCATCGGTGTCCTGCATGTAAAAGATCTTCTTTCCTTTCTAGTAAAGAATGAAACTATAGATATTGAAAGAATAATTCGAAAACCGTATTTTGTGCCTGAAAGTAAAAGACTTGATTCCCTGTTGAAAGAATTTAAGCTGAAACATGTTCATATAGCCTTTGCGGTGGATGAATATGGGGGTGTTTCGGGCATTGTCTGTCTTGAAGATATAATTGAAGAAATTGTCGGAGATATACAGGACGAGTTCGACAACGAAGGGGAGGATGTGCTTGAAATCGGAGACGGCGTTTTCCTCTGCGATGCCCGGGTGGGCATCGCAGATCTAAATGAGAAGTTGAATCTGCATCTACCCGATGAAGATTTCGATACTTTGGGCGGTTTCGTTTTCGACCTGTTCGGCAAAATACCGGTCAAATATGAAAAAGTAATTTATGACGGGAATGATTTTATCATTCAGAATATGGATGGCCATAAGATCGAAACAGTAAAAATTGTGAAAGGTAAGGAGCCAACGGTTGAATAAGAAAACGGCTGTGCTCATCGCAACTCTTCATTTCGCTTTCTGTCACATGCTTTTTGCCCAGGCATCGGATTCAGCGCCAGCCCTTTACGAGAAAGGTAAGACCGCTCAGGATGACGATGATTTTTTTACCGCAATAGAATTGTATAAAACGGCCTTAAAAAAAAATCCGGTCTATATTGATCCCATCTTTGGTTTAGCGGAATCATATTTCATGCTAGGTGAATATGAGGAAGCTTTGAAATGGATTCAGCTTGCCCAGAAATTAAATAAAACGCGTTTTGATTTCATAAACCTGGAAGGAAGAATTTATATAGGCTTAGGAGATTTCCAGAAATCCAAGGAAATTTTTCAGAAAGTATTAACCCAGCAGCCTAACAGCCTTGAAGCAAACTTCGGTTTGGCTGAGCTGGATGTTGCCTTGGGAAAACCTAAAGTTGCGGCAAATCGCTACCTGGAGGCATTAAGGTTTTCCCCGGATAACCGGCGTGCTCTGTTGTCCCTCGTAGTCCTGTACGATTCATTTGGGGACACGCAAAAAGCCGGAGAGCTGATCCGCCAGGCACTCCGGTATTATGCCGATAACCCCCAGGTTCATTATATTGCAGCCAAACATTTTTTTGCTGCAAAAGACCTAAGCCAGGCGGAACTTCAGGTTAAGACGGCTCTCTCTCTGAAATCTGACTATCTGGATGCAGTGCTTCTTCTAAGCGACCTGTATATGGTGCAGGGGGCGTATGAGAAGGTAATTCCCCTTATAAATACGGCCTTGGCAACAGATCGCAGCAACAACCTCCTCTGGTACAATTTAGGATACGCTCATGAAAGATTAAAAAACTCGGAAGAAGGTATTCAGGCTTACACGTCGGCTTTTACCGTTAAATCCGATGATGAAATATCTCGATTGGCCCTGGAATACCTGATTATAAACAACCTTGATATGGATAATCCTCTGCGGAGCAGGTATGCCGCCTATCATTTTAAAAAGGCGGCTGACTTGGAAGAAAAAAATTATTTCAACCAGGCTCTCTATGAATATCGGAGGGGATTAAAAATCGATCCTTATTCCAAGGAAGGAAGGGCTTCCTATGCGCGTTTGTTCAATAAAATGGGGTTTCCTGCCAGATACCTGGCCGAGTTAAAGGTCTTACAAGATACCGGAAATACCGATCGGGACATACTGGATGAAATCGAAATCAATACCAGCCTGCTTGAAGAGAGTGTCTCGAATACGTGGGGAATAAACCAGTTTGCCCTGTCACGGCCGCAGCATGCTTTTTCAATTTATTACGCTGCAGATCCTCAAAGTTTCATGGAGCACTACCACGGAGAAGAAATTCTCGCTTACTACTTGAAAGACCTTTGTCTCCATTATGAAAATATTACCGTTAAAGAAGAACCTCAGATTATTGGCGCTTTCGCAGAAGCCTTCCGGAATTCCCGCCAAAGCGGAACGGATTATTTTGTCATATTGAAACTGAACGAACGCTCCAGGTATTTCTCTGCCTCCATGGAAGTCTATCTTTCAAAAACCGGCGCATTACTGGATTCTTTCAATGTATTTCGTACTGGGAATGATAGAATCTCCGGCGCCCTGCAAAAACTGGCTGAAGATCTTAATGCAAAACTTACCCCGCGGGGCTCTTTGCTGAAAAGAAATTTCAATGTCGGTCTTATCAACCTCGGTCTCTATGATGGAATAAAAAAGGATGACACGCTGTATATCTTAAAAAGCGGCGCCTTAGCCCTTAAAAATGATGAATTGGGTCTCACCTTCACAGAGGATAAGATCCTTGGAGAGCTTACCATCACGCGGGTAGACGAACTCGTTTCGGAAGGTACAATCGAAAAGCGGTTGTTTTTCGATATGATCAATGAAGGGGATGAAGTTCTTGTTAAAAAAGTCAAGGAAGAAGGCCCTAAAAAAGAGGCCTTTATCCCCTTAAACCTCTACCGGGATATCCTTAAAATTCGCTGATCAATTGACACTTTAGTTTCTTTTGTTTTATAGTGTGGAGACGTGAAATGGCTCTAAGGAGGAGTAGTATGAAATTAGCTATCAATGGGTTTGGACGGATTGGAAGAAATGTATTTAAAATTGCGTTTGAACGTAAAGATATAGAAACAGTTGCAATAAATGACTTAACCGACCCGAAGACCCTCGCTCACCTTTTAAAATACGACTCAAATTACGGGGTTTATTCTAAAAAAGTTGAGATTGCTGAAAATGCCATCGTCGTAGACGGTAAAACTATCAAAGTATTTGCGGAAAAAGATCCGAAAAACCTTCCATGGAAGAATCTCGGAATCGATGTTGTGGTCGAATCCACCGGTGTATTCAGAAGTGCCGCCGGGCCGAAGGGGGGGTATAAAGACCATATAACTGCCGGCGCCAAGAAAGTAATCTTGACTGTGCCTGCCTCAGACGATATTAAAACCATCGTTATAGGGGTGAATGATAGTGATTTAAAAAGCAGCGATGATGCTGTTTCCAACGCTTCCTGTACAACCAACTGCCTTGCGCCTGTGGCGAAAGTCCTTAACGATAATTTCGGAATAAAAGTCGGGTTAATGACTACGGTGCACGCCTATACCAATGACCAGGTTATTCTTGACCTTCCACATAAAGACTTAAGAAGGGCACGGGCGGCAGCCCTCTCAGTCATTCCTACAACTACCGGTGCAGCCAAGGCCGTCGGGCTTGTAATTCCTGCCCTGAAAGGTAAACTAAACGGTTTCGCCATGCGCGTCCCGGTCCCTACCGGATCTGTGGTGGATCTTACTGCCCAGCTTGAAAAAGACGCCTCAGTCGATGAAATCAACAGGGCGATGAAAGCCGCCGCCGGTGGAAATCTAAAAGGAATCCTCGAATACACTGAGGACGAAATTGTAAGCTGCGACGTTAAGGGGAACTCCCATTCTTCGATTTTCGATGCAAAACTGACGATGAAGCTTGGTAATGGATTTGTAAAGGTCATTGCATGGTACGATAATGAGTGGGGATATTCAACCCGAGTTATTGACCTCGCTGAAAAGCTTGTATGAGGAATAATCTATGGCTGTTAAAACCGTACGGGATATTGATCTTAAAAATAAAAAAGTACTCGTAAGGGTCGACTACAATGTTCCTATTAAAGACGGCAAGATTACCGATGATACCAGGATTTCGGCCTCGTTGCCTACCTTACAATATATCCTGAAACAACCAGGTGCTTCTCTTATAATAATGAGTCATCTTGGGCGGCCCAAAGGCGGAAAAGAACCGGAGTACAGTTTACAACCTGTGGCCGAGAAACTTTCCTCACTGCTCGGCCAAAAAGTGGTTATGGCGGATGATTGTATCGGAGTGGAAGTGGAGAAACTGGCAAAGGAACTCAAAGGCGGAGAGATTCTCATGTTGGAAAATGTCCGCTTTCACAAAGAAGAGGAGAAAAACGACGGCGAGTTTTCCAGGAAACTGGCAGCCTTAGGTGATGTTTATGTAAATGACGCGTTCGGAACAGCCCACCGGGCGCATGCCTCCACGGAAGGTGTGGCAAAATTTCTCCCTTCTGTGGCCGGTTTTCTAATTGAGAAAGAAGTTAATTTCTTCGAGCCTTTGCTGAAAAATCCCCCAAAGCCATTTGTTACAATAATAGGCGGAGCCAAGGTTTCGACAAAAATCGCAGTTCTTGAATCCCTCATCCCTAAATGTACAACCCTGATAATAGGCGGAGGTATGGCCTATACCTTCCTGAAAGCCCAGGGGCATAAAATCGGCAATTCTCTGTTTGAAGAAGAGTTTCTGGAGACTGCCAGGAACCTTATTGAAAAGGTAAAAGCTGCGGGAGTTCACCT
>JBFMGN010000313.1:0-4791 GCA_040752435.1 Spirochaetota bacterium | reverse complement strand
TTTGATTTTTTGCTTATGCTCCAGTTAGCAATACAAATTTGGGCACATTAAACCAAGGAGAAAAGGCGGAAAGCACGTACCGAACGGCATTGGGTTCCACCGCTAGAGTGAGGTACGTGAATTTCCGCCTTATTTGTTATTGCATGGCGTGCCAAATTGAGAATTGCTAGGACTGAAATTACTATTCGACTTTTCCCCCTATCATGGGGTAGTATCATGGATTAAAGTTGACAATAATAACTTTCTGTATTAGGATAGAACCCATAAGATAAACTTTTTTGGAGGTACTATGGCTACTGTAGAAATGAAAAATCTAACCAAAATTTACGAGGGTGGCGTAAAAGCCGTTGATCAGGCCAACATCACGGTCAACGACCAGGAATTTGTCGTTCTGGTCGGCCCTTCCGGGTGTGGGAAAACCACAACCCTCCGAATGGTCGCCGGTCTGGAAGATATCACCGAAGGTGAACTTCTTATTGATGGTGAACTTAAGAATGATGTCCCACCGAAAGACAGAGATATTGCGATGGTTTTCCAGAATTATGCGCTGTATCCTCATATGACTGTCTATGACAATATGGCATTCGGCCTGAAAATCAGGAAATATCCTAGAAAGGATATCGAAGCCCGTGTAAAAGAGGCGGCCCAGATACTCGATATCGAAGAACTTCTTGACAGAAAACCTAAAGCGCTCTCTGGCGGCCAGAGACAGCGGGTTGCAGTCGGCCGGGCTATCGTACGGAAACCGAAAGTATTCCTCTTCGATGAACCCTTGTCTAACCTTGATGCAAAACTGCGCGTGCAGATGAGGGCTGAAATCTCAGCGCTTCACAACCGGCTTCGGGCCACAATGATCTATGTCACCCACGACCAGGTTGAAGCCATGACAATGGCCGACAAGATTGTCGTAATGAAGGGAGGGATTATTCAACAAATCGGGAATCCACTCACCCTGTACAATAAACCGGTCAACAGGTTTGTCGCCGGATTTATCGGATCCCCCCCCATGAATTTTATTAGCGTAAATATAAAAGAGGAAAACGGCAAAATCTGGGCCGAAGAAGGCGAGTTTACCCTCGAAATGGTTGGTAAACATATTGAGACGTTGAAACCTTACATAGGGAAAGAGATAATTCTCGGTATCCGGCCGGAAGATCTCTATTACCAGGAAAAACCGGATGTGGGTAAAGATATAAGAACCGAGGTGATGGTCGTCGAACCGTTGGGTGCCGAAATTCATCTGTATATTAACACGAAAAAGCATTCCATGATCGCCCGGGTGGCACCGACCCATCAGTTTAAAGTCGGCGATGAAGCGCATTTCAAGGCGAATATGGAGAGAATTATTTTCTTTGATATTGAGAGTGAGAAAGCCTTAATCGACTAAGACTTTTATCTAAAACGAAGCAGGTGAAGATGAAAAGGAAGCCGGCGCGAAGGCCGGTTTTTTAATTCACACCCTCAATTATCGCTTTCACTTTATTCAATAACGTATTATGTTACTATACACAATGTATTACGCATTTAAAGATCAAATTAAAAATCCGAAATTCAGGATACTTTAGTGATTAGGAGAGAGATGGAAAATCCGATAGCCCATGGGATATATACTATTTCGGATAGAGAATTCAAACTGTTTCAGGAATTAATTTACCGAGAAACAGGGATATTTTTGCCCGCTGAAAAGAAACTGCTCCTCGTATCCCGGCTCTCAAAACGGCTGCGGGCCCTTGGGCTTTCAAATTTCAGCCGTTATTATGATTATTTGCATGCGTCACCGGATACCGCGCAAGAACTTATCATGATGATAAATCGGATCACCACCAATAAGACGGATTTTTTCAGGGAACCTCATCATTTTGAATATCTAAAGAACGAACTGTTTCCGCAATTCAAACGCGATAACCAAAAAAATATCAGAATCTGGAGCGCGGGCTGTTCCACCGGAGAAGAGGCCTACAGTCTGGCTCTGACTGTCGCGGAGATTTTCGGAGAAAAACCGGTGGAAGATATTAAAATACTGGCTACCGATCTTGATACCAGCGTGCTAGAGTGGGCGGAAAAAGGTATTTTCACGCCCGAAAGGGTCACCCCGATACCAAAATTACTGTTAGCGAAATATATGTCAAAACTGAATGACGGCTCCTGGGAAATAAAAACCACTATAAAAAGGATGATATATTTTCGAAGGTTAAACCTTATAACTCCCAAATTTCCTTTTACCCATGGATTTGACATTATCTTCTGCCGAAATGTACTCATTTACTTTAAAAAAGAAGACAGGTTCGCCTTGATAGAAAAACTCCATTCAGTGCTTCGAGAGAACGGCTGTCTTTTTCTCGGTCATTCCGAATCCCTTCTAAACAACAACCTCGGTTTTCAATTGCTCCGCAATACAATCTACAGGAAGTCGTCGTAAAAAATGTACCGTCACTTTGACCTGCGTTTTGATAAAGTTGCCATTATTATACAACCGGGAGAGTTTTTTGCCACAAGCGACGATATCGTTATCGGTACGGTACTCGGCTCCTGCGTCTCCGTCGCCTTATACGATCCAGTGACTTCAATAGGAGGATTAAATCACTTTATGCTGCCGGATGTGTCCCATGATATATCCTTGAATACTCCTGACGGTAAGTACGGGGCAGCCGCGATGGAACTCCTTCTAAACGCACTATTGAAACTGGGGAGCAGAAAAAAGGATCTAATGGCGAAAGTATTCGGCGGAGGCGTAGTCTTATCAACGCCGGAATACTCACCCTTACGGGTCTCCGAAAATAATATACACTTTGCCTTCAAGTATTTAAAAATTGAAAAGATACCCGTAGTTGCTGCGGATGTTGGCGGGAAACTGGGCAGGAAACTATTTTTTTTCCCAAAGACGGCCAGGGTGCTAATAAAGAAATTAAATGGTTCCGTGGTGAATCCCATCACGGAAGAGGAAAAACGATACCTGGAAAAGGTTCGACGGGAGCTTGAAAATTTTGGGGGCAACCCCCCATTCATCAAGTAAATTTGAACTCATCCGGCCGCTTGAAAGACTTTTAGTATAACCGCGGCGGCTTGAAGATACCTTCGTAACCGGGTATCTTACCTGGAAGCCTGCCAAAGACTTTTTCCCAGACAACACCGCTTTCCATGCACAAATAGACTGGTGTGCGGCAGACTGACTTAATTTTTTCAAGCATACGCTTATACACTTCAACTCTGATTTTTTGCAGGTATCTGTATTTTCTATCTTTACCTGGGAAAAATTCTCCAAACAGATAGGGCCTGCCGCCAATCTTATCCCGCAATTCAGGCGGATACCTGAAAGTTCCCAGGCTTATCCAGGAAATCTTATCTTCAGGAAAACGTTTGAATGCATCCACCACACTGAAATAACGGTTTTCCCAATCTGCGGAAAAGAAAATAGGATCAAAATGGAAAGAAACATTATACCCCGCCTTGACCGCCTTTTCAGCCGCGTTCAGACGATCGTCGAGAGAATCGGAGGTGCCCTCTTCCGCTTCCACAATTTCCCTGGGATTAACAGAAAAACCTATTACGGCGTTTCCCTTGTTTTGTATATCCAGAAGGTGATCAATATTTGCCGTTTTTGTTTTAGCCTCGAAATAGAGGTTCTTATACATGGAAAACCCGGTGATGAAGGAAGCGGTAAGTTCGAAAAGCGGATCCAGCAGAAGGGAATCCCCCACTTCACCTGTTCCGATACGTATTATCCTGTCCCGGTTGTGCTCCGCTATTGCCTGTATCCTTTTAATGGAAGGCCCGGTATCCGCATAGACGGTAAGGGGGGCGAAATTCAGATAACTTTTCATGATACAGTAAGAGCATCCGATGGGGCAGCCAAGGTAGAGATCCACTGTGAGATAGTTGCAGCATATATGCCCCCTGGAACCCGGACATCGACCCACAGTTTCACCTGTATGAGATGTGACAAACAGGGTCTTGCTGTTCAAATATTCCGGAGGCAAGTTCTCCTTGGATTTTACTATCTTCACCGGTATACCCGGCAGCCGGTTTAGAGCTTTCCGGACAGAGGGAAGTTCGTAAACCTCACTGGTTATATAAATGTGCGAAAAAAGGTCAATATAAGAGACAAAAGATTTCATCGCAGGTTTCTTTTATTGCAGTAAGATCCGTTATAATCCTTGACAACTGTTTTTTACTTTTAAAAGAAAATTTAACGGAGAAGGCATCCCCTTCGAAACAGGCAGGCGGGGAAAGTTCTATACCGGTTTTTATTAGAATCTTTTTCTTATAAGAGTTCAAGCGCGCCTCCAGTTCCTTCAAATGAGGATACCGCCGGTCCTCTATCGAACCCAGCGGGTCCTTAGACTTCAGTGCCGTTTCCGTTATTCCATACAATCTTTCCGCCTCGATCCCGTCACGCCGCCAGACTTCATACAGATGCCTTAAAAACAGCCTCTTCCGGCTGAAAGACATACTCTGACTGTGAGTCAGAAAATATGCACATACATCGGCCGGCAATTCTTTTACCGCTACCGCAGTCTTGAGATCCAACAGTCCACCCTCTACCAATTCCTTGAGCGCACTGTTCAGAGCAGAAAAATCCTGGGTAAGCTTAAAAAAAGCATGGTCACTGCTGATAAGGGATGATATTTCCTCTATCCTTTTTAAACTACCGGTTGTTTTTATATATTCCAAAATCTGAGCCTTTTCCTTCCAGCTAAACCTGTTGCAGCGATCTTCCAGTCTTAAAGCCAGGATTAAAAGCTCTCCCGGATCACCGCCGACCTCTATACAGGGCAGGGAATCGATCGCCTG
>JBFMGN010000312.1:0-4791 GCA_040752435.1 Spirochaetota bacterium | reverse complement strand
ATAAAAACAGCCTTCATGGCTGGTTTTTCGTCAAGAATTTTTTCAATATATGCGATTTTGCCAATTTTTACAGGGTAGTGAATCCTTCCCCTTTTCCAATAAATGGCATTCGCATTCAGAATTTCAATAATAAACTCGGGCCTCTTCGTAGAAAGAATATGGATCGCATCGCACTCCGCCGCTTTTTTAATAATACCGGCCACATCTGGGTATAACCGGTTCAAAGAAAGCCAATATCCCCTGTAATTCTCAAGGAGTGTTTTCCGGGCTTTATAAAAAAAACCGCTGAACTCAGCCATTCTCATTCTGCCTTGCTTTTTCAGAACAGCGTCAAAGGCTTTCTGGTTAGGTAACTCAATTCCTTTTTCAATACAATCTTGAAGAAGGACATAATCTTCCCCGTTTCTTATAAAAGGCCTGTATTGATCGAACAGATGTTTTTGCCGTAGTTGAACGGAGATGTTTTCTTCGCCTTTTACATACGTGTAATATGCGAGCCAGGAGCTCGCATAGCACTCCGCCAGGGAATTACATATTACTCCGTCAAAATCTATGAAAACGAGGGCGTCTGCCGTCATATCCTGCTGGTCCATTTGCATCAAAAGCCGTACTGGTGTAATATTATGTTTTATATAGTTACTTATCAATATTGTAATGAGCTGAAGGCCGCCAATGAAGCCGAAACTAGGGTTTGACGATTTTATTCTGGAACAGATGGCAGAAAAAGGAATAAGCAAGGAATTAACTTTTAAAATCCTTAAGCAGTCCTTAAGCGGTAAATCTGGCACCGGCAAACCCGTAGAAGTTACGGGCTTTCCGACGGTCGATAACAAAACCATTATAGGTATGACGAATGACTGTTCATGGAGTGTTCCCCTGCAAAGAGCACAGGCAAACATCGAGGGGATAAGTACCCAGCTTAAAGTGGAATCTTTCGGAACCATAAAAAGGCAGACCCTCTATTTTACCAGGGAGCAACTTATCGAACTGGGTATCGCCCTTTACCCCTATGTCGCCTATGGAATTTTAAACGGAGGTTCCGCCACAAGCTATGTGGACCGCATTAAAAACAAAGAGTTTAATCCGGCGATTTTTTCGTCATGCCGGAAGGAATTCGATAGAATCGCGTCAATTGCAATGGGAAAAGCAAAAGGTCTGACACCGGCGTATATAAATATTGACGGTACACCGGGACCAAGTTTTATAGAACTTAAAATGCGCGCCCTGCTGATACAGGCCTATGTGTACCAGTTAAAGTATGGAATCAGAAAAGATAGAACACCAGAGCCGTTGTATCCCTTGTTTCAGATGACAAGTGTCAGCAACAACGAAGAGATACTTGAGGCATTTGAAGCGTACCGGACAAGTCCTGTGTTAAAAGATTTGATCCGGGAAACCGGAATCAATATTACCAGGGTGGAAACAGGGGTCCAGCCGATGCTGGCCGCCTTTACTCACAGCTCGGCGGGAAAGAAAAAAGCTGTCTTTACAGGCGCATATGGAAACACGAACGAAATTCTGGCCCTGCCCGGTGGACACGGGCAGAATTTTGCAGTCTTGAGTGAAGTCTATCTCAATCTCCATAAAAAAAGAAAACGTTTCGTCTACCTTGGCAACGTAGATAACCTGGGTTATACGGTCGACCCTGCCTCAGTTGCCATACTGGCTCTTTCGGGTAAACAGGCGGCGTTCGACTTTTCCTATAAAACCTCGGTGGATATAAAAGGCGGGATACTTGTCTATGACCAGCGCAACCGGTTGACATGTGCGGATATAGGCCCGGCCCTATCAGGCGAAGAAGTGGAAAACGCGGAAAAAAGGGGTAAAACTATTCTTTTTAATTGCGCCACCGGTTTATTCAACCTGTCATTCCTGGTCGAGAAAATAGATTACATATCGGAAAAATTGCCCATGCGTTTCAGTGATCAGGACAAGGAGGCCGGCCAATACTCCCAGGCGGAACAGGTGACATGGGAGATCATCGGTCTGCTTACCAACTTCCTTATTTTTGCAGTGGATAAATACGACCGTTTCCTGGCTTCAAAGCTGCTGATCGAAAACCTTATGACCAGTGGTGTTGGTTTAGAAAATCATAGTTATACCGAAAACAGTCGACTGGAAAAGAATCTAAGAAGTGTAGGCCGGCAGCTTTGTAAAGGACTTTATAGAAAACTTGCAACAGTTTATGGTATGAAGCTGCTCCATAAAAGGTGGCTCCCTAAAAGCATACCCGAATTGAGACGGGAGCTTACACATGAAAAGGGCTTAAAATAGTTGGGTAAAAGCATTCCGGGTTACATCGATAAAAATACCATATAAAAAGACAAATTTGACAGAATACAAAACTATATTACAATTATTGTATCGAAATATAATGTTTACGGCCTTTTCGGCCTGGCGAGTGTGGAATGTTGATAATAAAAATTAAGGGAGGCGTTAGAGTATGGAACAAACTATACCCAAACTTTTTAAATCAATTGCTGGAAAATATCCTGACCGGCCGGCGCAGTATTCAAAGGATTCCGAGGGCAAATTTCAGCCGGTAAGTTACGCAGCCTTGTATGAAGAAGTAAAAATCTTTGCCTGCGGTTTACTTTCGCTGGGAGTTACCAGGGGAGATCACATCGGGCTTATTTCCGAGAACCGCAAAGAATGGCTGGTCAGTGATCTGGCAATACTCAGTCTGGGAGCCGCCGATGTTCCCCGTGGCTGCGATTCCACCGTGAATGAAATCCAGTATATTCTTGATTTTTCAGACTGCCGAATCGCTATTATAGAGAATGAGACCCAGTTGAAAAAGGTTCTGTCGGTAAAAGATAAAATCCCCGCCCTCAAAACGATTATCATGATGGAGGAGGCCGACACCCAGAGCGGCTCTTCCGGTAGGGAGATTCTACCATTTAAGAAGATCGTAGAAAAGGGGATGGACTACCTGGCAAAAAATCCCGCCCGATTTGAAGAGGAGCTTTCAAAAGGGGAGCAATTAGACGTTGCCACTCTTATATTTACATCCGGGACCACCGGGGAGCCAAAAGGCGTAATGCTCAGCCACCTGGCATTCCTGAACCAGGTGTATAACGTACCGAAACTCATTGAAGTCGGACCTGAAGACATCTGGCTGTGTGTCCTGCCGGTGTGGCATTCTTTTGAACGGATAATGCAGTATGTTTCCATAGGCTCGGCCTCCGCTCTGGCGTACTCAAAGCCGGTCGGGACTATTATGCTGGCCGATTTTGCTGCCATCAAACCCACCTGGATGGCCTCTGTTCCCAGAATCTGGTCCTCCATTAAACAGGGAGTCTATCGCAACGTAAACTCTGAGGGGGGAATAAAGAAGGCGCTTTTCCATTTTTTTGTCGCGGTCAGCAGCGCCCACGCTACACTCTCATATATGCTTAAAGGGTTGCTGCCGCGGTTTAAGAAACGCATCCGGATTGTGGATATAATAGTATCCATCATACCCTTTTTGCTGCTTTACCCCTTACGGCTTTTGGGTAATGTCCTGGTATTTAAAAAGATTAAGGCCAAACTCGGCGGAAGATTTACGGCCGGCATCTCGGGCGGCGGCGCACTTCCTTCGGCGGTGGATAAATTCTTTGCTGCAGCCGGGATTCTGCTCCTGGAGGGATACGGGCTTACGGAAACCGCACCTGTTTTGGGAGTACGAAAGCAAAAGCATCCGGTTCCAGGCACCGTTGGGCCGGTTTTCCCGGGTATGGAAGTGAAAGTGGTGGATGAGAACTTCAATCCTTTAAAACCGGGACATAAGGGTCTTATCCTTGCCAGAGGACCCCAGGTAATGCTCGGTTACTATAAAAAACCGGAGGAGACAAAAAAAATCATTTCCGAAGACGGCTGGTTTAATACCGGCGACCTGGGAATGCTCACCTGGAATAACGAAATTAAAATAATGGGGAGGGCCAAGGATACGATTGTCCTTCTAGGCGGGGAGAACGTCGAACCTGCTCCCATTGAAGAAAAACTGGTGGAATCGGATTATATTGACCAGGCGATAGTACTGGGACAGGACCAAAAATACCTGGCAGCCCTCCTGGTGCCGAACCTGGAAAAAATTGAAACCTTCGCCAAAGAAAACAACATCAGTTACCTGGGCACCGATGATTTGATTGAAACTCCCGAGATCATAGAAATCTTCAGCAAGGAAGTTCTTGACCTGATCAGCCCTAAGAACGGATTCAAGGTGTTTGAGAGAATTTTCCGCCTTAAGCTGATTGCGAAACCCTTTGAGGTCGGCCAGGAACTCTCCCAGAAGCAGGAAATAAAACGTCATGTCATAACCGAGATGTATAAAAAGGAAATAAAGGAACTGTTTAGAAATTGAAAAAAGGGCCGATACCCTACCGGCAGGTTTGGGTGGCCACAACATCGATCCCGGTACCCTTAAAATTTTTTACAATAACATCCCCGCAGTTAAGGGGGGCTTTTGTCTCCAGGGAGTATAAAGACCGGAGAAGCTCGTCGATATATTCCCTGGGCAGAGGCTGGCTGGTCTTGACCGGCAGCCGGCTTAAGTCTTTTGACACAAGCCTGATTGTTGCAGTTACAACCCGTTTAGGCGACCGCATTTCTTCCTGGGCATATTCAAACCCCCTGGAGCACTTGTTGCCGCTCACAGCTATATCATTTTCCCCATTGGACGATACGGTAAGGCGGCAGCCTAATGGGCATGTAATACAGATAAGTTCTTTTGTCATACCACCTTCTTTATAGTAGCCCAACCTCCAGCACGGAATCCGGGCGCACCGGGAAGGCTTCAATATCTTTTTTTTG
>JBFMGN010000311.1:0-4792 GCA_040752435.1 Spirochaetota bacterium | reverse complement strand
GATGAGATTCCCGATAATATCGTCCGCTTACGAAGCGACCGGAAAGAGTGCAAGATAAGCTGCCGGATGGAGTAATGGGGGATAAGATCAAGCATGAACGCTGGAATGATCAGAGAAAAGAAAAGGAGGAAAAAATGATAAAAGGAGATTTTAAATTTTTAACAACCGGACATCCTATGATCGTATTTGAGGATAACCCGATCGGCCGTTTAAAGAAGAAGATTTTTGATGCCTCAATGGAAGAGATTGATGCAATCCTTACGGATTACGAAGTACCTTCGGCCTCAGAATTGGGGAAGGCGGGGTGTTATATCCAGACTACACCCCGGGCGAAATGTGTTGAGAAAAGAAAGAAGAACGACATAGTCCTTGTACCGGTAGGAACAACTGAGAATCACGGTATGCACGCCAACTCCGGCCTGGATACATTTATGGCTTCCCAGATCTGCGAGGCTGTCCGCCGGTATACGGCGAAAAAGGGATACGAAGTCAATCTTGCCTCGCCCCCCCTCAACTACGGCGGTCACCCCTATCACCATCTCGGTATGCCCGGAACCATGATGCTGCCCCAGGAGGTGGTGGTTGAGATCTTGATTCATGTAATGCTGGGTCTTTGGAATGACGGGTACCGGAAAATCATCATCGTTAACAATCACGGCCAACTCTGGATGCTGGAAACCGCCCTGCAGGAGTACTGCAAGAGATACCAGTTACCGGGTATATACCGTGTTATGGACTGGCACCGGTGCGTGCGGGAGTTCTTTATACCCGTTGAACGGGAAGACAGCCTGGAGACGACCTTTGTCCACGCCGATGAAAGTGAGACATCCGTGGCGCAGCTTCTGTTCCCCGAGATGATCGATATGAGCAAGGCGGTAGATGCTGCCAGCATCAATTTTTTACCCGGGGGCCATTTTGATACCTCCGTGGACCCATGGCGGCGTCCCCATAAATGGTCGGAGGGAGAGGGGCACTTTGCCATTGAACGGAAGGGTACGCCCGAAGGCGTCGTCGGCCGGCCTACTCTTGCCACTGCCCAAAAGGCGAAACGGCCTATTGCAGCGATTCTGAAATATATCACCCTCGTAATTGAAGAGATTCTGGAAGCCTTTCCGGCCGGCAAACTACCCCCGATAGACAAGACTACCCTGCGGGAACCCGCTTCCCTCGAAGCGTTCTTACTGGAACCCGGCAGCGAGGGGTGGAAGTCGGTCTACGAGCTTCCGGCGGTCGGACCCTTTACAAAAGGTTGATTGGACGTACGGCCGGTAAAAAGGGTTAAAATAGAAGGAGGGGCGTATGAAATTGAAAGTCCGCATGGGAATTATCGGGGCAGGCAGAATCGGGCGGCTGCACGCTGAACACCTCGTATTAAGGATACCCGAAACAGAGGTCATTGCAATTTCGGATATTAATGTGAAAGCGGCGGAAGAGTGTGCCAGCCGGTTTAATATTCCGGAGGCAACGGGGGATTATGCCGGAATACTTAATAATCCCGAAATAGATGCCGTGGCTGTTTGTTCAAGTACGGACACTCACGCGCAGATAATCGAAGACTCTGCCGCGGCCGGTAAACATATTTTCTGTGAGAAACCTCTGGCACTGGAACTCAAGATTATCGATAGGATCCTTACCTCGGTCCGGCGGGCCGGTGTCAAGCTTCAGGTCGGCTTTAACAGAAGGTTCGACCCGAATTTTAAACGGATTTGGGAACTTATCCGGGAAGGGAGAATCGGAACACCCCATATCCTGAAAATCACAAGCCGGGACCCGTCTCCTCCGCCGATTGGATATGTAAAAGTATCCGGCGGCATCTTCCTGGATATGATGATCCATGACTTTGATATGGCGCGGTATCTTATCGGAAGCGAGGTCGATGAAGTATTTTCCTTCGGTAATGTACTGGTTGATCCTGAAATTGGAAAGGCGGGGGATATAGATACAGCCGTGGTGTCTCTTAAATTCCTGAATGGAGCGATGGGCGTAATCGACAACAGCCGAAAGGCGGTCTACGGTTATGACCAGAGAGTTGAAGTCTTCGGCTCCCAGGGGATGGCGCAGACTGAGAACTGCACGCCCAATCGGGTCAGTTTGGCAACGAAGGATTCAGTCCAGGAAGATTTGCCTTTGAACTTCTTCGTGGAACGGTATATCGAATCCTACATAAATGAGATGAGGACCTTTGTCCGCTGTATGGCGGAAAATAGCGATCCCCCGGTAACAGGCATCGACGGCCGGGCGGCCGTAGTTTTGGGAGCAGCGGCACAAAAATCGTTGAAAGAAAAAAGGCCGGTCAGACTAAAGGAAATAGGGTGAGAATTAATCGATTAGTTTTTTGGGATCAAGATTTCCAGAATCGGAGGCCAGATCGAGAAAAGTATAGCGGTGGCGTATTTCCCGTGCGTGCTTGATGGCTTCCAGGAAAGCCGGGCGGGGAATATCAATATCTTCGGGGATTAAAGGCGCATCAATCGATTGCAGGGCTTTTTTTATGTTTTCCGGGGAAAGGGTAACCGAATCAATCTGTTTGTGGTAATCATCCCATTTCTCAATAAATCGATTATTCAACTCTTCGGCTTTCTCCACCGTGATGTACTTTTTTGAATATTCTTCCCAGCACAGGCGCCCTGTACTTTCGCCGTAACGCGCCAGGACTTCAGCCTGCCTCAATTTCGAAGGAGATATAACCAGTTTATCTAAGTTAAGCATATATTCCTGGAGACGAGCCATAACCAGGGTGGCAATTCCGATCTGTTCTCCATGCAGGGATGTTAAAGAATCTCCCAAACACATCTCCAGGTAATGGCTGATTAAATGTTCTCCCTGGCTGGCAGGAAAGCTGCCGCCGGCAATACACATGCCGAACCCGGAAAGTACCAGGGAGCTTATAAGAATCCGTATTGATTGTGTGTCTCCTTTAACCAGGGCTTTCGGTTCGGAGAGGAGCATCTGTTCAAATTCCTTCAACAGGCGGAAGGGGGTATCGGAATATTCTGTTTCGAACACCAGATGGGAAAGCAGCCAGTCAGCCTGGGCTGTGGGCCGGCAGATAGTATCTGCGAAGCCGGAACGGATCATCCTGATGGGAGAGTGCGAAAGTACCTGCACATCAATAAAAACACCCAGTGGAGCCGCGGCCGGGAGTGATTCCTTCAGACCATTCACCATAATGGCAGCATTGACCGAGGTATAACCATTCATAGAAGGGGCGGTAGGAAAGACTACGTAAGGTTTTTTTGTTGAAGAGGCAGCATATTTGCAGAGGTCGTTTATGGTGCCTGCACCTACGGCAATTATCGCCTGGGAGTCTTTAGAAGCTGATATTACTTCTTGGGCTGTTCTGAGGTCGGAATGGACTTTGTTCCGTAAACAGATTGGAATTATTTTTGCATATTGCGATAAAGACGTTTTTACTCTTTTCCCCAGTGCTTCTTCCGTATTTTTGTCGCTTACAACTGAGAATGGGCCTCTGAGGCCGACATCCCGTAAGAGATCGACTTCTTTTCCCGCCAGGCTGTCTTCGATCATAACGATTTTAACAGGCACCGTTATCCGTTTGCCCGAGACCGGGTCTTCAAGCTCTCCCCTGACTATCGCCTCAATTAGGTCAAATGGATTTTTTTTCCACCGCACTTTTGGTACACCTTCCGGACCAGAAATACAAGTATCACACTGCCAGGCAATCGTCCACAGTTATATCGTTACTGATAAGCATAAAAATAAAATCCATCATGCTGCTCCTTCCCAGGTGGCTTATAATTTTTTATAAATACGAAAACATTCTATTTTAAATCATTATAATAATAAATATAAAATAGTCAATCAATTTATTTTATTATAAATAATTTTTCTTTCGATTGATAATTTTTTAATGACCCACCCTGCTGTTCCCTTAAGCTAACTGTATCTTACAATTATAGGCAGCCGCCCATCTTTGGGGGTACTCTTAATGTTCGATCTGCCTTTAAGAGAAGTTGGGCTGGTATGGGGTGGATTAATTTACCCTAAAATGAATAGAAAATAAATAGATATTGTTTTTAGTAGTTGACAGTAGAATTTGAAAAGAATATATTTTTAAACGAAAAAAATGGATAAAGAAGAACGGCGAATAAAAATACTTGAATTACTCAGTAAAAATGGGTCGGTGGAAGTTTCCGAACTCGCCCGATTATTCCACTTAAGCGAAATGAGCATCCGCAACGATCTGAATTATCTGGCCAGGAATGGCAAACTTCAAAGAACCTACGGGGGCGCCTTAATCGGAAGCACCAGCAAGCTTGAATTGTCCTTAAGGGAAAAACAGCAGAAGAATATGCGTGAAAAAAGCATTATCGGGAAAGCCGCGGCGGAGTTTATTCACGACGGGGATACGATAATGCTCGATTCCGGCACAACCACTCAACAACTGGCAAAAAACCTGGTAAATCGGAAAAACATCACGGTCATAACTAATGGAATTAATATTGTCAATACCCTGGCGGGAATTGAAGGGATCACTCTCTATACAGTTGGGGGACAGATAAATGCCCGCTCTTTTGCAATTGTCGGGTCGGAGGCTGAAAAATCCCTAAAAGGATATCTGGCCGGTGTGTGCGTTATCAGTGTCGATGGAGTGGATCTTAAGCGCGGGCTTACCAATAATAGCCAGCAAGACGTAAATGTTACCAGAATCCTAATCCAGCAGTCCGAGAAAAAGATCCTCCTTTGTGATAGCAGCAAATTAGGGCAGATTGCCCTGATCCCGATTTGCCCTCTCAACACCATCGCTATTCTCGTTACGGATGAGTCAGCC
>JBFMGN010000310.1:0-4801 GCA_040752435.1 Spirochaetota bacterium | reverse complement strand
TCCGCCAGCAAGACATTTATTTTTTCCATACTATTATACCTTTTGAATAGGTAGCCAGATTGACAGCAGTGTACCGAATTTAGGTTTACTTGAAATATTCAGACTGCCGCCCAATTTTTCTATCCTCTCTCTCATTCCGATTATACCATAACCCTCTTTTAACATCACGAAGCCGATACCATTATCTTGTATATTCAACCTTACGCCATTATTAAGAAGAGAAAATGATATTGAAATTTCAGATGCGCTGCCATGACGGATTGCATTTGTTATTCCTTCCTGGACAAGACGATATATCAGCAAATCTTCCGACTCACCGAAATTAAAAGGTATATCGCCGTAATTTACCGAGATATGAATATGGGTAGCTTCTTCAAATGTTTTAACTAAACGGCTGATTGCCTTTAACCCTTTTAGCTTGTTTATTTGAGTGGGCCGGATTGCATTAATCGCCCTTCTCACTTCAATTAAGCCGCTTTTTGCCTGGTCCCTTGCACTTAGAAGATGATTTTTTAATTTCTCATTCTCATTCTTTGCTAAATCAATTCCGGCTTCCATCATCATAACGAGGTTTGTCAATGTATATGCCAGGGTATCATGTATTTCTCTTGCAAGTCGTTTTCTTTCATTTATCATCGCTTCATATTCGGAATAAGTAGCATATTCCTGCAGTTGCAGATTAGCTTTGATCAATTGATAAGACGCTTCTTCAAACTTTTCTTGAATTTCATTATTTTTTTCAAATTTATGCCTGAAGTAGCAGAATAAATTACAGACACCGACTGCGATTACGGAAAAAAGGGCAAAAACCAATTGGTTGTATAAATCCGGGCCGGGTATATCTATATCCCAGGCAGTTATAGGTTTTTGCAGATAGAATGTAATTGCAGCGGCGAAGGTTGAAAAAATGAGACTGGGGATTAAATCTAGATATATGCTTATTTCGAATATTAAACAAAAGAGAAGAGACACTTCGATTATAGGGTACTCATTTAATGGTAATCCAAAAATAATAAGTAATACCAGTTTAAACCAAAGGATAAGATATTTCTTATATTCCTTATGTATCAATAACAGAATTAAGCTTAGGAAAAATGAAAACACGATTATTGCGCAGGATTCAATTAACCACTTTTTAGGCAATATCGATTTGTCAAAGATAAATAGCATCTGTAAAAAGGAAAATCCATTGGTGAGGATAACAATTAACGCTAGAGTAAGTTTTATACTATAGTTTTTAATAGAGTTTAATTCTTCCTCTTTCCTTTAAATAATAGGAATTTTTATTGTAATGCGCAAGTTTTTATCCGGTGAACATTAACGAGTTTTACATTGTGCCGTACCTGGGAGGCGACAATATTGATAAACTGTTTCAGCCGCTCGTTTACCGTTTTACCTTTAACCTCGGCGAGAGCCGCCGAGAGAGCATCAAGATACTGTTCCAGGAGTTCCTTAAAAGCATTTTCCTTGGCTTCCGGGAGACAGAAACGTAAAACTCTGGCCGCCCCTGGTGTACGCCGTCTTCTGAACAAGGCGGACAAATATATTAATGACTTCGATCATATTATCTTTACCCAAGTAAACCGATCAGTTATCGAAGAAGTAATGGGCATTCTGGGACTGCCGATTGAGAATACCACGACTATCATGGACCGCTACGGGTATACCGATTCGGCTTGTGTTCCCATGGCTCTATATCACGCAGTCAATGAGGGAAAAATAAAGCGGGGCGATACGGTCGTGTTGGTTGCTTCCGGTACGGGTCTCGCCGTCGGAAGCTGTATGTTTGTATATTAAAGGGTAGATATACTCAATTTTAAAAGGAGGGGGGTATGACTGATTGGAAGGCTGAATATAAAAAGAAATTAATAAGCATCGATGATGCGGTACGGCTAGATGGATGTTTAGAGTGCGGAAATAACTTAAAGGAGGAGATAAATGGAACGTGTTGCCGTCGTAGCCGCCAAACGAACTGCGATTGGAACTTTTGCCGGGATGTTTACGGATTTTTCGGCGGTGAAGCTCGGTATCGAAGCCCTTAAAGCGGCTTTAAAAGATGCAGGGATAGAACCGGATAAGGTGGACGAAGTAATCGTCGGTAACGTGCTTGGTGCGGGCCTTGGACAAAACATTGCGAGGCAGATTTCCATCGGCGCCGGGCTTCCAGTGGAGGTTCCCGCATATATTGTAAACAAGCTCTGCGCTTCCGGGCTGAAATCGATCTGCCTCGGAGCTGCCGCCATTATGCTTGGGGAAGCGGAAATAGTTGCCGCCGGGGGTACGGAAAACATGAGCCAGGTTCCCTATGCGGTCATGAACGCACGCTTCGGCATAAAAATGGGTAATACAGAGTTTAAAGACCTCCTGCTTAACGATGGTTTGTATGATGCATTCAACAACTGTCACATGGGTGTTACCGCGGAAAATCTGGCGGAGAAATGGGGCATAACCCGGGAGCGCATGGATTTTTTCGCGCTTCAAAGCCAGACTAAAGCCCAGCGGGCGATGGAATCGGGCAGATTCAAAGACGAAATCGTGCCCTTAACCATACCCAGGAAAAAGGGCGAAGCGATTGTCCTTGATACGGACGAACATCCGAGGAAGAACGTCACCCGGGAGAGCCTTGCCAAACTGCAACCTGCGTTTAAAAAAGACGGGACGGTAACGCCGGGAAACTCCTCCGGCATAAACGACGGTGCGGCCTTCGTGATCCTTGTGCAGGAAGAGAAAGCTCGTTTACTCGGCCTTGAGCCCCTCGGTTTTATAAAGGCGTATGCCTCTACCGGGGTGGAACCGGCTTACATGGGTTTCGGCCCGGTGCCTGCAACAAAAAACACTTTAAAAAAATCAGGCTGGAAACTCCGGGAAGTGGAACTTGTGGAACTCAACGAGGCGTTTGCCGCCCAGTCTCTGGCGGTGCTGGAAGGATTCAATCAGGAACTTGGGGGAATAAATCCGGAAATCCTCAATGTAAACGGGGGCGCCATCGCGCTGGGCCATCCCATCGGAGCTTCGGGAACCCGGATCCTCGTCACGCTCCTTCATGAGATGAAAAAGCGGAACGCGAAAAAGGGGCTGGCCACTCTCTGTATCGGAGGAGGGCAGGGGCTTGCGCTGCTCATTGAACGGTAATTGATCGGTTAAACTCGTCTGCCCTTGTTCATCTTTCACACCCTGGCGCTATAGAGTGTATCTTTAAAGGATACCAGACACGCCAGGCCGTTATGCGTCTCAAACTTCACGCCTCCTTGGAGTTGATCTTCGCCTAGGGCAAAGACGATTTGGAGCCCGATTTTACCATTGGCTTTGAAATTAAAATCCGGCGGAACCCCAATTCCATTATCGGAGACTCCAAGTTCTATCTCTTCCCCTGTCTTGTGAAGCCGGATGCTGATTTCACCTTTTCTCTCTCCAGGAAAAGCGTGCTTAAGGGCATTAGAAATCAGCTCATTCAGGATCAGTCCTGAGGGAACAGCCGTGTCTACTATCACAAACACGTCTTCCAGATCCAAATTGAGCCGGATCCTGTCTGAAGACACCCCGTAGCTGTCCAACAGAAGCCCGGCCAGCTCGTTAATATATTCACGCAAGTTGATACTCGACAGGTTGTGTGACTGACAGAGCTTTTGATGCACCAGTGCCATGGAACGAATTCGGTTTTCCATTTCTTTTAACACTCTGACGGCTTGTTCGTCTTGCATGCAGGCTAACTGGAGTTCAAGCATGGCACAAATTACCTGCATATTGTTCTTGGTTCGATGATAGAGCTCTCGCAAAAGCGCTTCCTTTTCCTTAAGCGATACCTGGAGCCTGTCCTCCGCCTGTTTGCGCTCTGAAAGTACGGCTGACAAGATCACGCCGGTTCCACTTAAGATGGCCAGATAGACTTCGAGCACTAAGACCGATTCTTTCGGATTAACTGAAATAAATGCCCCAGAACCCGTAGCCGTGCTCCAGACTGCAATGCACGCCACGATCAATGTTGCTGCAGTTGCTCCAGGCCGCTCCAATATAAAGGCCGACCAGATGATAGAAGGGATTGTAAAAGACACAAAGAAGCTGTGTCTTATCGGGTTCCCCAGACGAAAGACTAAAAAAGTGCCCAGAGCGATCAACCCGTAGACAACGCCATGCCGGATTAACTGGCGCTTCGTAGGCCTCCGCTTCCATATTTGATGCCAGGTAAGCATGAACGGCGTGATCACAATTATACTGACCACATTGGATAACCACCAGCCCAGCCAGATTGTACCAAATTCAGCCCAATTGATTCTGCCCCCGATATACAGGCTCACCACACCGATTGCGGCGCCAAGCGCCTGGGAGCAAAGTGCGGCAAAAAATACAAATTTCAGAACATCCCTGACCCGGTTGAAGGGATTACGGGCGCCGGCATAGTAAATAACGGCAATAAAAACGATTTGCGTAAGCCGGGCCGCAATTGAAGGGGAATCCTGAGACCTCCTTTGATTAGTACCCGAACTGGAATTCCAGGGTGATTCAGGAATTTTCATGCTGTACGCTCCGCGGTAGAACCTGAAACAAACTTGACGAAATTGTCACTAGAGTAACTATATTTTGAATAATAGGTTGTTATGCTGAAAGTATCAAGCGTTTCAATTTCTGCCGATGGTTTCTGCCAAACGAACGGGCCACGGCATAACGGCATTAGTTTCAACGGTTACACTTATCGTCATAGCGTGGGAACATCCGCCGACCCCTCCGGGTACGTCAGGTGATCGGTGGTATTTAAGAATCTGTTTTGTTTCTTCTTGTGTTAATACAACCGGTATTCGTTTTG
>JBFMGN010000031.1:0-13148 GCA_040752435.1 Spirochaetota bacterium | reverse complement strand
GAATACAATGTAAGCCGGGGCTTAAGAAAGTGCTTCGGGATGACCACGGCGGTAGTAACCGCTTTTGCCGACAACGAAATCGGGCGGTTGATTGAAGACTTTATCATGCAGGGCGGGGTGGATGTAGCTTTGATAAAATGGGTTCCTTATGACGGGATAGGGCGCAGCGTGCGTAATGGGCTCAACTTTACGGAGCGGGGGTTCGGGGTAAGAGGCGCTCTCGGTTGTTCCGACAGGGGTAATACAGCGGCCTCCAGGCTGAAAAAAGGTGATTTTGACTGGGAGGATATTTTCGGAAAGAAGGGCAGCCGGTGGTTCCATACCGGCGGAATTTTTGCGGCCTTATCCGAAACGACGCCGGAGGTGGTCGAAGAAGCGGTAAAAACGGCGAAAAAGCATGGCACGCTTGTCTCCTACGATCTTAACTACCGGCCGTCTTTGTGGAAATCAATCGGCGGGAAGGAGAAAGCCCAGGCAGTGAACCGGGCTTTGGCGCCATATATCGATGTCATGATAGGCAACGAAGAGGATTTTACCGCCTGCCTGGGTTTTGAGGTTGAGGGTGTGGACGCTGATCTGTCCCAACTTGATATTGACAGCTATAAGAAAATGATTACCAATGTGGTGAAAAAATATCCTAACTTCAAAGTAATCGCTACCACCTTACGAACGGTAAAAAGTGCGACAATAAATGACTGGGGCGCCGTCTGCTGGGCTGACGGTAAATTTTTCGAAGCTCCCATGCGGGAAAATCTGGAGATCTTTGACCGCGTGGGCGGAGGAGACAGTTTTGCCTCCGGTCTTATCTATGGTTTGATGACTTTCGGGGACCCCCAGAGAGCAGTCGAATATGGAGCTGCCCACGGGGCTCTCGCCATGACGACTCCCGGAGACACAAGCATGGCGACGTTATCGGAAGTCGAGAAACTGACGAAGGGGGGTAGCGCCCGGGTCGTGCGGTAATACTAATGGACACAATCAGGCAAAACCTGGAATGGGTGCTGGAGAGAATTGCGCACGCGGCGGAAAGATCAGGGCGCAATCAAGAGGCTGTGCAATTAATGGCAGTCACTAAAACTCAGCCGCGTGCGGTGGTTGAGAAAGCTTATGCGGCCGGAATCCGTCTGTTTGGTGAAAACAGGCTTCTTGAGGCGCAGGAAAAGTACGCCCATTTTCAAAACGATGTGGAACTCCATTTAATCGGCCATCTTCAAAGGAACAAGGCGAAGATCGCCGCAGGGCTGGTATCTTGTGTTCAATCGATAGATAAAATGGAAACCGCCGTTGTCCTTGACAGATATTGCGCCGTGTTGGAAAAGAAAATGGATATTCTTTTGGAGGTAAATACTTCCGGGGAGGAGAGTAAGCAGGGTTTTCGTAGTTTTTCTGATCTTGAAAGATTCCTGGATGGAACTCAAAAACTGCCCTGGCTCCGCCTTCGAGGCTTAATGACTATCGCGCCGTTCAGTTCCGATACGGACAAGGTGAGACAATCCTTCAGAATGCTTAAACACTATTTTGATACACTGAGGATTGGATTTTCTCCCCATGAATTTACAATCCTTTCTATGGGTATGTCCTCGGATTTTGAAATTGCCATTGAGGAAGGTTCAAATCTTGTACGGATTGGAACTTCCCTCTTCGGAGAACGTGATAAGGTGTGAAAAAAATCTCTTCAAAATGTATTTGGATTTTTTTGCTTCTCATATTTTCCTGTAGTCCGTTGTTTTCTCAAGGGACGGAAGGAATCCAAACCCCCGAAGAATACAGCCCCGATGAATTCCCGACCTGGCTGAAAGATTTAAGGCGGGCTGAGATAATTTTAATCGGATCGGTGCCTGTCACCTTGCTTTTTTCTTCTGTTTTTTATCAGCTTTTCAGGTACGCAAAGAATGGTTTTACTCAAGAGTATGCTCCGTCACTCTTTGCGGGTCCTGTGGCTGTACCGCTTTCGGAACCTGAAAAAAGAGGTGTTCTTATAGCCGGGATCTCTATTTCCGGTTTCATTGCTTTAATGGATTTCATAATTGGGAAGGTTAACGCTTCAAAACATGGAAAAACAGATAAAAAGTCTCAAGATAAAAATTGACCGGACGGATATTGACCGTATCAGAATCGATAAATTTATCGCCGAAGAATTGCAGTTGTTCACCCGCAGCCAGATTAAAAACAGAAAAGTCCGGGCTATACTCAATGGAAGCCCGGCAAAGATGTCAAAACGCATTTCAACCGGGGACGCACTTGAAATCCGGTATTCAGAGCCAGAGCCTACGAAGATCCTGCCCGAACCCATTGAACTGGATATTGTTTATGAGAATAACGATATCATCGTCGTGAATAAACCCCAGGGAATGGTTGTCCACCCGGCAAACGGGAATTATTCCGGGACTTTGGTGCAGGCTCTCTTGTACCACTGCGGAGAGTTGGCAGAATCATTTAAAGGAGAATTAATTCGGCCGGGGATAATTCACCGTTTAGATAAAGATACTTCGGGGTTGATCATAGCGGCGAAACATCAGGCAGCCCTCGAGTTTGTAGCTTCGCAATTCAGAAAGAAAACTGTTCAGAAAACCTATCTCGCCGTAGTTAAAGGCGCCCTTAAGCCGTCTTCCGGTACGGTTCGGCACAAAATTGTTCGGGATAATAAAAACCGTAAACGGTTTACCTGTTCCATGGCAAACGGAAAGCCCGCAGTTACCGGGTATAAAACATTAAAAAGATACGGGAATTATTCATTTGTGGTTTTATATCCGGCAACAGGCAGAACCCACCAGCTTAGAGTGCACATGCTGGCATCAGGCTGCCCCATACTCGGCGACTCTGTTTACAGCCAGAAGGACAGCCTGTTTCCCGATGCATGTCTTTTGCTCCACGCGTATACTTTGAAACTAACTATTCCGGGGGAGGATAAGCCCAGATTTTTCCGCGCCCCGCTCCCGGAAAGATTTAAAGCGGTATTACGGAGACTCGCTCAATTAGAAACGGTCTGATCGGGAAAATCCTGGGGTATCTCCAATACGTCCTGTGAAAGATCAATCTGAACTGGACAAAAAATCGTCGAAAATACCCATTTAGAGGCGTGTGAAGGCGCATAAATAAATATTTTTTGCTTGCGCAATTTCTAAATAAGGGCTATAATATTACCGGTGATATACCGGTAATATATGGAGATCTCTTATATTCCGAAATATAGCCTTGTCGTTGATTATATAAAGTCACAAATTTGCAGAGGAAAATACCGGGTCGGCGAGATTCTGCCAGGCCAGAGAATTCTGGCCGACATTCTCTCCCTCAGCCGTCCCTCAGTGAAAAGGGCCATCGATCTGCTGGTGCAGGAAGGAATCCTGGAATGCAATCCCTCCATCGGTTCGATCGTGAAAGCGCTCCCTGTCGACCGGATCCTCATCGGGTATCAGGTTCCGGAGCTCCAGGATCCATTTCACCTGGAGCTGATCCGGGAGCTGGATATCCTCCTTCACCGGTATCATGGTGCGCTGATCGTGCTTCAGGGGGCAGATGACAGCCGGCTTCACAACATGGGAATCAGCCACGCGGTGAAACATCACACACTCCATATAGATGGACAGCCGGACCGGGTAAAGACGGTTTATACAGGCGATGTCAAAGGCAAGGTGAATATGGTCGTATCCGATGTCTGTTCCGGCATGATCCAGATATGCGACCATCTACGCGGCCTTGGTCACCGAATTCTCGGATATGCCAGCCCCTTCAGAGAGTTGGAAGATTTCCAGTTCCAGCCCCTATATGAAACCGCAACCAAAGAGAAAGTGCTCATTCCCGAAGAATACAGATTTCTGGCAGATCCTTTAGATAGGGCCTCCTGTGAACGCGTTATCCAATGCATCATGAAGGCGAACCAGCCGCCAACCGCTCTGGTATGTTACAACGATTGGCTGGCCATCGCGATCATGGAGGAGGCGAAAAGGCTGGGGTTGGATATTCCAGACCAGCTTTCCATCACCGGATATGACGATCTCTATGTAAGCAGTCTCCTGCAAACGCCTTTGACTACTGTCCAGTTCTCACGCAAAGAGACGGCGGAGAAAATCGTCAAAATACTGCTAAGCCATGAAGCACCGGAATCGGCAAGAGAAACCGTGCAAACGAAACTGATCATACGTGATTCCACGAAGGCGGTGCATTGATAGGCGGGAGGTTGATTATGGCAAGAAATGGTAAGGTTCGAGTCGGTCTGATCGGAACGGGTTGGATCGGTCAACATCATGGCCAGAACGTGATGGCCAATGAGCATGCTGAACTGGCGGCCGTGTACGACTGTGCCGAGAGTAAAGCCAAGACATTTCTTGAGAAGCTCGGTTCCCAGGCGGTTGTCCATAAGCAGTATGAGGATTTGCTTAAACAAGAGGATGTGGATGCCGTGGTCATCGCTTCTCCGAATGCTTCCCATGCTGAGCAGGCCATCGCCGCTGCGGAAGCGGGAAAGCATATCTACTTAGAGAAACCGATGGCCATCACCCTCGAGGATTGCCGGAAGGTGGCCAAGACTATAGCAAGGTCCGGAGTGAAGTGCGATATGGGGTACCACCGCCGGCTGAGTCCTCTAACGCAGTACGCAAAGACGTTACTATCCGATGGCAAACTTGGTGATCTGGTGCTGGCCGAATCGGACTACTTTCACTATATTCCGGGTGACTGGGACATCTGGGCTTGGGCCGGAAAGAAAAACATAGCCGGCACGCCCATCCACGGGGGAACGGGTCACAACATCGACCTGCTACGCTATTTCTGCGGCGAGGTGGCCGAAGTGGAATGTTTCCGCGACATCAAGATGCCACGCAAGATCCAGGTAGAAACCGAAGATATCGCCATTATCAATCTCCGCTTTGAAAGCGGGATCCTGGGCAGGGTGGGTCTGTTTCTAGGGCCTATATTGCCGTTCACCTTCACGTTGCGGCTTTTCGGCACCCAGGGAAGCGTGGACAACAACCGGGTATGGCTGAATACCATTCCGAGGTTTTACGATTTCGGTTTTGAACAGGATTGCCTGCGCCTGCCAAAATCCTGGATCTGGGACAATGTACAGGGAGGGGTGTCGGAGACGTGGAAACAGAGCATCGACGCCTTCATTGAGGATGTCCGATTGGACAGGAAGCCGTTCAACGATGCCGTGAGCGGCTTTAATACCGCAGCGGTGTGCTTCTCTGCTCTGCAGGCCGCAGAGCAGAGAAGAACGGTGAAGCCGGAAAAATTGTAACACATAACTACTTGCTAGGAGAGTGCACAATGGGAAAACAACAGGAGATTGGAGGACGAGCGCATCATCTGATCGACACGAAGTTCGGGGCAAGAGAACTCCGCAAGCTGGGTGAGCCGGAGCTGACGTACCTGACCGAAGTCCTCAATAGCGACACGCTGAGCAACTACGTCAGCGAAACGAGCATGACCCGCCGCTTCGAGGAAGCCTTTGCCAAAAAAGTTGGGGCCAAAAAAGCGATGGCCAAAAACAGCGCCATGTCCGGTTTAGTTGAAGCGGTTAGCGTTTCCGGAGCGGGTCCGGGCTTCGAGGTAATCTGCGACCCCATCGTCCATTTCGGAGGTCTGGCGGCGATCTATTTCAACGCCGTGCCGCGATTTGCGGATGTGAAGCGGGACACGTACAACATGGATCCGGATTCGCTGCTGGCCAACATCACGCCGCTAACCAAAGCCGCGATCGTCACCCACATGTGGGGCCAGAGCGCTGAGATCGACACCATTGCCGAGATTTGCCGCGCTAAGGGGCTTTTTCTCATCGAGGACTGCGCCCACGCCATCAACGTTACCTGGAACGGCAAACATGTAGGAACGTTTGGGAACCTGGGCGTATTCAGCTTCCAGGAGTTCAAGCAGTTGTCCACTGGCGACGGGGGCATGTCAGTGACCAACGACGACGCTCTATTCGATCAAATGCGCAATGCCTGGTGGTTTTCCGGAGAATCACCCAAATTCGTCTACATCAACTACCGGATGAACGAAGTCACGGCCGCAGTGGGACTGGCCCAACTGGGAAAGGTCGATGGGATCATCAGTGGAACGTACAATAAAACCTTGAAAATCCTCGATAAAGCCATTGAGGGCTGCGAGTGGCTGAAAGCCCGGCGCGTCCCCAAACAGGCGAACATGAGTGGCTACTGGTGGAGCTGCACCTGGGAGGGCGACAGGCATGGGCTCTCGTATGAGAAGTTCAAAGGGATCGAAAGGGAACTGGGAATCGGACTTCGTTTTGGCTTCAACTTCTATCCGGCGCATGAGTTTCCCTTTTTCCGGGAATCCACCGCCTACCGCACCCAACCGGACTGCCCGATACGATGTCCCTTCTACACCGCTAAAAGCAACTATCGCTACACCTGGGGGCTGACGCCCGTAACCGAAGACTTGATGCAGCGTCTCATCACGGTGAACCTCATCTTCCTGTCCATCCCGGCCGCGGAACAGATGGCGGAGGGCATCCGTAAGGCGATCAGGAAGATGCAGGCGTAAGGAAGGAGGTGATCGATGTAGAATTACCAGGACCTAAAGCGATAAGATAAAGAGAAAAACGAGACTTAAGAGAAAGGAGAAAAACATGAAGAGAATGCTGATTCTGATGGTGATCTTCCTTTTGGTTTGTATCGGTCTGTTTGCTGCTCCGCAGAAGGAAGAGGTGGTCACCCTGACCTGCGCCATCCACATCCCGGACATTCCGGAAAAATTTGGGGAGATCCTTGAGATCTTCGCCAAGGAGAACCCGAACATCAAGATCGACTATACCACAATCGAGGATATCGAACCGTTCCTCAAGCCCAAGGCGGCCACGGGCATGATGCCGGACTTCACCTCGATCAACGGCGGTGATTTCGGGGCCGATCTGGTCGACCGCGGTATCCTGATCGATCTTAAGGAGACCGCGGCGGCGAAGAATACGGTCGACGCCGTTAAACCCCAATTCACCTCACCGGGCGGAAAGCTGTTCGGGATCGCCGGCGGCGTAGCCTCCAGCCTGATCTATTACCAGAAGAAGACCTTTGCCGACCTGGGCATTACTCCGCCGGACAACTGGGAAGATTTCCTCGTCGTCTGTGACAAGATCAAGAAGGACGGCAAGACAGCCATCATCATCACCCCGGGGGATGGGACTATCGCCAATACAGCCTGGAGCCACGGCTTCGCCAACAACATCGTGGCCAAGTTCCCCGATTACGCGCAGAGGTTCCGTAAGGGTACCATGGACCTTGATAACGAGGATTTTGCCGACGTGTTCGCCAAGGTAAAACTTCTCGCCGACCGTGGCTACGTGCAGGATGGGGTGGTAAGCACGCAATATATGGACGGAAACCAGATGTACGTGCAGGGCAAGTCAGTACAGCACTTTGCAGGAACCTGGCTGGCTGGAATGCTTCTTCCCATAGAGTTTGAGACCGACGTATACCAGGCACCGTGGAACGCCAAGGGTAAGACTAAGGTGCCCGTTGTGGCCACCGAGACCGGTTGGGGTGTATCCGAAGGGCCGCATAAGAAGCAGGCGATCATGCTGCTCGACTGGCTGAACGGACCCGGGTTTCATTACTACCAGAACGCCCGGGGGAACATCCCGCACGTGAAGGATCCCATGGGCGAGGTCAAAATTGATGCGAGGATCAAGGGGTATCTGGACAAGATCTATACCTACAAGCTCACGGCCGGTCTCTGGTTCGAATATATACCTGCCGCGACGATGCAGTTGATCCCGAAGCTGTACCAGGAGGTGTTGATCGGCCAGAAGACGCCGCGTGAAGCGGCTGCGGCCTTCGACAAGGCGGCCAAGGATGCCGTGAAGAAGTAGTTCAGCGGTGCTGGTGAGGGATGCCCCTGGTGTCCCTCGCCAGCTTTCGAAGGGGGTGACATGATTCGCACGGCTCGAGCTTTGTTAGGACGGAGCAGATCAATGGAGGCGAGGCGCAGGTTCTCCTGTTTTCTGCTTACAGTGCCCGCCCTGCTCGTGATCTTCGTCCTCTTCCTGTTTCCCATGCTACGTTCCCTACAATACAGCTTTACCGACTGGGATGGGATAGCCAGAGAGGTTCGCTGGGTAGGACTTAAAAACTTCCAGTGGATCATCAGCGAGAGCTCGTTCCGGCAGGTCTTCATCAATACGGGTTACCTGGTCATTCTGTACGTGCCGGTCCTCAACGTGATTGCCCTGCTCCTTGCCCTGGCCGTGTACCACGTGAAGAGGACCGGAAACCTGTACAAGTCGGTGCTATTCTTTCCAAATGTTCTCTCCATGACCGTGGTCGCTCTGATCTGGAGGCTCATCTACTCCTACGACGGAATCCTCAACCTTGCCTTTAGGTCGATCGGCCTCAAGGCTCTGGTACAGGACTGGCTCGGTCAGCCGCGCACGGTGCTTCCGGCCATGAGCGTGAGCATCATCTGGTTCGCTGTAGGATACTACCTGCTGATCTATTTGGCGGGGCTCAACTCCGTGCCTGTGGAACTCTACGAGTGTGCCGAGGTTGAGGGAGTGAATCCAGTTCAGAAGCTGTTTCGGATCACTATTCCCCTGATCGCCCCTTCGATCACGATCAACATCGTGCTCTCTTCCATCGGCATCGTTACTCTGTTCGATCTGCCATTCGTGCTGACTGGGGGCGGCCCCGGATATATGTCAGAGACCATTGCTTTGCGAGTCTATTCGTACGCCTTCGTCACACTTCAGACCTCATATGCTTTGGCCATGGCCGTGATGTTGGGGATATTCGCCATGACCATCACATTGCTCCAGTTGAGCGTCCTGCGCCGAAGGGAAACCGTCTATCTATGAAAAGAAGAAGCTGGATCACCTATAGGAACAGGAGTCGCATAGCCATCAACGTCCTCATGGTGATCGTCGTGCTCCTGCTGGTCATGCCTCTATGGTATGTCCTGAACAACGCCTTCAAGGTAGAGAAAGAGATCGTGCGGCGGCCGCTCGTTTTGCGCCCGCAAGACTTCACCTTCGGCAGCGTGCTGAGTGCCTTTCGGGTGATGAGCTATCCGCTGCGATTCGTGAACTCCAGTATTCTGCTGGTGATCTCTTGCACCCTTCTCATCGCTTTGGGCTCGCTGGCTGCCTTTGGCATCGCCATGGCCAACAGCCGGTTCATGAACAGGGTGTATGCCTTTCTGGTAGCCATCATCACGCTGCCCTTTCAATTGGCAATGGTCCCGCTGATCTTCCTGCTGAAAGGCCTGGGTCTGATAAACAGCTATTTGGGGACCTCCCTGGTCTACACGGCCTGGTTTCTGCCCTTTGTTATTTTTCTGTACACCGGCTTCATCCGGACTATACCCAGAGAGCTGGAGGATTCGGCCCGGGTGGATGGTTGCGGACTGCTACGCAGTTACTTCTACATCTACCTGCCGCTTCTGAAGTCGATTACGGGCACAGTGCTGATCCTGCGAGGAGTGGCGATCTGGAACGATCTACTGGTGCCGATGATCACCCTGACTCGCTCCACGATGATGCCGCTCCAGCAGAAGCTTTTTTCCCTGATCGGTCGGTATGGCTCATCCATGACGCGCTGGAACCTGGTGTTTGGCGGTACCTTTATCGTGAGCGTGCCGATCCTGGTCGTTTTTATATTACTACAGAGGCTCTTTGTCCGGGGCGTGGTTGCAGGGGCCGTAAAGGGGTAGGTGATATGAACATCGTCCACGTTGCAGCCCACCAGGATGACGAGGGTCACAGCCTGGGAACTCTGCTGAAGTACAAACAGCAAGGGGGGCACCGCATCACGCTGATCTGCACCACCAATGGGGACAAGGGTATGAGCTTCAGCCCTGAGATTCCTTACGCCGAAGCCGCAGCCATCCGTGATCGGGAGATGAGGTCCGTGGCCTCGGCCTTGGGCGCGGAGTACATCTGCCTTGGTGCGGAGGACGAGTTCCTCTACGACACCAAAGAGATGCGCCTCAGGCTGATCAATGCTCTCCGGGCAGCCCAGGCGGAGCTGATCTTCACTCACTGGGTGAAGGACTATAACCTGGACCACACGATTACCAGCCAGCTTGTATTCCAGGCTTCGATGAACTCGATCATCGCCTCGATGGCCACTGAGCACCCGGCGTTGAAAAAGACCCCGAAGATCTTCTACTGGGACGTTGGCGACGGCTTCGAATTCGAGGGAACCCATTTTGTCGAGTTGAGCGAGGAGACCGTCCGCGAGAAGGTTCGCATCATCCGTCTGCATAAGAGCCAGATGGAGGTGATGCGCCAGGTCGGGCCTGATTTAGCGGACATGCTTTACGAGCGGGCTCGCGCGGTGGGTCAGCGGGTGGGGGTGCCCTTCGCCGAGATGTTCCGTCCCTGCCTGGCCAGCCGGAGGACCCCTCTGGCGAACATGCTGCCATAATGAACCAGAAGCGGACAAAGCTATCTTCCCGTGAGCGCGTGCGAGTTGCTCTGCGCGGAGGCATGCCCGATCGCGTTCCTTTCACAATCTACTGGCTCATGTTTCCCAGAGGGGATACAGAGCGAGAGCTTCGGAACGCCGGGACTACAATCGTAGAACGAGTTCCCCTCTTTCGGATCGAACATCCCCGAGTCGAAGTGGTGAGCCGCGAGTACCACGCGGGCGGCGCCCTTTTGGTGCGCAAGGAGCTGCATACGCCGTTCGGGAATTTGTACGCCACTTACAGAAGGGAAAGCGGCTACGGCACCAGTTGGTGGCAATTGGACTACTTCGTAAAAAAACCTGAAGACTACGCCTTACTGGAGCTGTTCCTTCAGGAGCGTACCTATCTGCCCGACTACGAGGCCTTCATCGCGGCGGTGCGGCGATATGGTGAGGACGGATACGTTGTAGGCAATACCGAATACAGCCCGATGAACATGCTAATCTATGAGCTGCTCGGCATGGAGCGTTTCTGTCTGGATCTGGCCGACCGGCCGGAACGGGTGTTCGGGCTGTATGAGATCCTCAGGGAGAAGCAACGCAGGATGTTCGAGATTTGCGCCGGCTCGCCGGCGGAGCTCATCCTATATGACGGCAATATCAGCAAGGAAGTGGTAGGACCCGAGCGCTTTCGTCGCTATTACCTGCCTTGCCTCAACGAGTTCGCCGCCCTTATCCATCAGCAGGAAAAGCTGATTGGCTGCCACATGGATGCCAGCATGGCCAGCCTGGCCGGAGCCGTAGCCGAATCTGCCTTGGACGTGATCGAGGCCTTCACTCCGACTCCCACTTGTGATATGTCGGTCGCCGAGGCCAGGCAGGTTTGGTCCAGCAAGGTTCTCTGGATCAACTTCCCTTCCTCGGTACACCTGGCAGGGAGGCGGGGGATCTTGACGGAGATTAACCGGATCCTGCGTGAGGCCTTGCCCGGGGACCGCTTTCTAGTAGGTATTACCGAAGACGTTCCGGAAGACGCCTGGCGCAACAGTTTCAAGATCATAAATCAGTACTTGAGGCGATACGGCCTGCTTCCGCTCCGGGAACAGCGAATCCTTGGCGCTCTCTAGCCGATGAGTGCCGTGTCCCAGCCCATCATGCGCCGAAGCTCTGAACCGCTTCCGCTCCTTTGGCTCCACGCTACTAATCGCCCTGGATGGAACCGGCTATTTCTTCTCTGAGCGCGTGCAGTACGAGCACTATTCGATGGCATAGCATCGCAATGGTCGACTCCTCTACACTCGAACCACAGCCTTTCCTATTGACAAGCTACCGATACTTTGCTATACTGGTACATACCGGTATAAACCAAGAATTACCGAGGGAATTATGAACAAACCAATTGACTTAAAAACTTCTACACCAATTTTTCACCAGATTAAGAATCTGATACTTTCCAAAATTGCGAGCAAGGAACTAAAACCCCATGACCAACTGCCTTCGGAACGCGAATACGAAGCTTTATTGGGCGCTTCCCGTCAAACTGTCCGACGCGCTTTGGATGAATTGGTTTTGCGAGGCGTTTTATACCGTCAGCCCGGCAAGGGCACTTATGTTTCCGATCAATTGTTTGACAACAGCTACGTGGGAATTGTCGGTTCGATTACCCTTTTGGCCACAAGCCCGGAACACACCTTTCACACCAAAAGATTGGAGCAAGGTCAAATGCCCGAATTTGCCTCCAACCTCTTAAATCTGTCACTAAACGAAAATGCAATTCTATTTGAACAACTGGTCTGCGTTCGCGGGGAACCGCGTTACATCCACCGTTCCTATATTTCAAAGGCAGTCGGCACCCTGGCCGCAATTGAACCCGTTAAACACTTAAGTACTCTGGAAATCCTGGTAAGCATCGTCAACCAATTGCCTCTTATCAGCCGCGACCATCTCAAACCCGAGTTGTGCAATCCCCAGGATGCAGCTTTTCTAGGGATCGAGGCAGATTTCCCGGTACAGGCGCAGCGGGGTGTCATACTATCGGCCAACGGCCTTCCGGTAGAAGCACATGAAATGATAATCCGGGGTGATAAGTTTAAGCTGGATTTTGAATTCTCTATCAATCAACAGATAATTGACCAATTCAAAGCCAGGCAAAACCTATAAACGAAAAAGGAGAATAAATATGAAAAAGAAGTGGCTGGTTCTGATCTCGGTTGCACTGGCGTTCTTCCTGGTTAATTTTGACGGAAGCGCAATAGTTATTTTGCTTCCCACCATACAGACGTACTTCTTGGCGGAATTTTACCAGGTTCAATGGATTACACTGGCCGGTTTGCTGTCGATTGTGCTGACATTGGCAATTGCAGGCCGGTTGGGCGATGCCATAGGCAAAAAAATCGTATTTATAATCGGCGCTTTGACCTATTTGATCGGAACGGTTTTAGTCGCCATCGCCCCCTCGGTTACGACGATTACAATATTCCGGATTATACAAGGGGTCGGATTGGCCACGTTTTTAACTTTGGGGACGGCTATTGTGACCGAGGTATTTGAGGAAAAAAAGCGCGGCTTGGCCCTGGGCATATACAACCTGCTGGGGCTTATCGGCATACTGGCGGGACCGATTCTGGCCGGCGCTCTTTTGCAGTCTGTTTCGTGGAAGGTAGTATTCTGGATCGCTGCCGGAATTGCCGTGATGTCTTTCTTTTTGGCACGCATTTTTCTGCCCGGGACAAAAGAAAAAAGCAAGGTCATGCTGGACGTGAAAGGCGCCGCCTTATTGTTTGTTGTTTTAGT
>JBFMGN010000309.1:0-4820 GCA_040752435.1 Spirochaetota bacterium | reverse complement strand
CATCATCCTTGATGTTCGCGATTTTACCGATGCCCCAGGATCTATGGCATACAAAATTGCCGGCATCGAAGGAAATGTGTTTTTCAAAGTCGGATATGGCATCGTGTACATTTCGCCAGCTTTGATTTAGATTTGACACGCGGATATACTCTTCGAGATGGCTGTGATAACTGTATTTGCCCCGGTAACATTCGATAATTTCTCTTCGCGCCCAGGGGTTTTTCGAGTCGTAGGTTAATATTCGTTTCAATATATCTATCGACTTATCCCAGTCTTTCTTATTTCTGAAATAGGCATAAATGTCTTCCAGGAGCTGGGATGCCCGTTCTTCGCTGATAATTTTAGCCACCTTTCGATCTACGTGAAAAAAGAAATCCGTGTCCTCTGGACAGTAGTATATAAGCTTATGCCAGATTTCCTTTACATTTGAAAAGAGCTTTTTATTTATATACCGGTGTATGGCCTTTTTATAATAATCAACTGCTTCATCTTTCTTACCTTCCTTTTCCTTTTTCTCGGCTATATTTTTAACAATATCGGCTTCTTCATAGTCCACCCGTATCAGCCTTTCCCAGACACCATACATTTTTTCAATTTCATTTTCGTTCTCATAGCAATCCGCCAGAGTGCGCAGAGCCACCTTATTTTCTCCGAAGTGGAGTATCCGGTTACAGAGATATTCAACAATGTTCCACTTGTGGTTATCTGAAAAAATGCTGATAAGCATTATCAGATTCGAATCATCGACCAGTTGCCTGTTTAAAGCTATTATCCCGGAAATGTATAGGGCGATAATACTGTTTTTAGTGTGGTTCAGATGCTCGTCGCATAATTGTTTTACCTCATCCTGGCTTTCTTCATCGATTATTTCTTCGATCAGCGTATCCAGTTCTTTGAAGTTGTTTATAGTGTAGGAGTTAAGGGTCGCTCTTGTCCATTTTTCTTCATTCAATAACTCATTGATTATTCTCATTTTTTTCGTGTCAGACATTTCTTTACCCCATAATTAGTTGATATATTTTGCATAGAGAGATGAATCTATCTTCTTTATTTTCATTAGTACCTCATCAATCCTCGATCGCTCATCTTTCGTTGCGATATAATGATCAATAAGCCGGAAATAACGATTTAACAATCTTGGTATTAAGAAGGGTGATTTCTCGGCCTTCTCTTCAATTTCCATTTCCATCGAATATATTGACTGTTTGAGTTTTCCATATTCCAGAGGTTTCAGCTCTCTCTTTATGTTGAAAACACCCCAGATAACTCCGTATACCGGTATCCATTCTTCCAGTTCAGGCGAAGAAAATCCCATTTTCTTCAAGTTGTCGATCAACCGCTGAATGAACAGAGATTCTAATGAAGTAATATCAATTCTTTGCGGATTAATGAAAAAAGCCTCTCTGAAGAAAATTTTTGAAGCTTTTATCTCGTTTATCAACGCATAACAATCTGCAAGTTCAGCGAGAATTTCAGGATCATCCATTTTCTGATGATTCGAAGCTTCAAGAAATTCAAGCGCCCGCTCGTAATCTCCTTTGCCTTTGTAGCAGCGGCCTAATTGAAACAGGATTTCAGCGTCAGGGCTGCCGGTTTCCTCCAGTACGTTCCGGTAGTGTAAAAGCGCCTGTTCAAAAACAAACTGCCGGACGGCATAGATACACTGTTCAAAGACATCTTTAACCCGCTCAAGAAATATAGCAAAAGTCTTCCATTGATTAAGAAGATATTCCCCTTTTTCAAGATCTCCTTTTATAATGTCAAGCCTTTTTACTCTTTCGTTCCAGAAATTTGCACATTTAAGGGCGGAAACGACTTCTTTGTGTTCAAAATTAATCGATAGCGCTTCTTCAATGACAGATATCGCCTTTGGAAAAGCCCCCACCACAAATAATTTATATGCTTGTACCAAAATGGCATTTATCGTATCTTCTCTGTTTTCTATTTCTCCCATACTGAACAACAAAAATTCCTACCTGCTTATTATACCATTTAGCACATATTAGTCAATTAAGCTGTTCATCTATAATTACCTGGATGGAATTGCTTTTTGTGCTGATTTTTGATAATAATAAAATATGAATCAACTCCGAAATACGATTGTAGCTCCCTCAATTTTATCCGCCGATTTCGCCCGTATCGGAGATGAAATACGCCGGATCGAAAATTCCAATGGTGATTGGGTTCATCTGGACGTGATGGATGGCGTATTTGTCCCTAATCTTACGTTCGGCCCTAAAATGGTGTCGGACATACGAAAAATAACCCGGCTGCCCCTGGATGTGCACCTGATGATCATTAATCCAGAGAATATGGTGGACAATTTTGCCGAGGCAGGTGCGGATTTTATTACCTTTCATCTGGAAGCTTGTACCCATGTTCACCGGTTGATTGAAAAAATTCATGGTTTAGGTAAAAAAGCTGGAATTTCCATTGTTCCGTCAACTCCGGCCTCGCATTTGAACGAAATTCTCCAAATTATTGACCTAATTTTAATTATGAGTGTCAACCCCGGCGCTGGAGGGCAGAAATTGATACCTCAATGCTTGGAAAAGGTGCGAATTCTTGATAGAATACGGAAAGAAAAGAGTTATTCGTACTATTTATCTGTTGACGGAGGTATAGATACATATACTGCGGCTTCTGTCCGGGAAGCGGGAACGGATATCCTGGTAACCGGTTCCGCCTTTTTTGCAACCAGTACACCGGCAGAAGACGTGCTTTTTTTAAGGGGGAAGAAAGTTATTTAGTTTCGGCCGCAATAAGTCGAATTATTAAAGAGGGGATTATAGACTTTGAAGAAACCACTTATATGTAAGAAAATAGAGGCGGTAATTTTTCTTTTCTTATTTTGTAACTTCCTCATTAATGCCGAGACTTCACGGGGTAGTGACCTGCTTTCAAGCGGACTGGAGAAATTTAAAAAGGAGCTCTACAGCCAGGCTATGCAGGATTTCAGGGATATTGTCCTTAATTCATCCCTGGTAAACTTGCATGGAGATGCATATTTCTGGATCTCAAAGTCTTACCTTGCCCTTGGCCAACTGGATGACGCTGCCAAAAATCTTGAGTACTTCCTGATGAATTTTAAAAACAATCCCAATTATTCCGAAGCATTTTATCAAAAGGGTAGGCTTCTGTATCTTCAGGGAGACTATGAGAATGCAATCCAGGTTCTTACGAGTTATGTAGACTACTACAAAGACACTCCCTTTACTGCAAATAGCTACTACTGGATCGGGGAATCGCTGTACGCGCTCGGTCATTTTAACGAAGCTCTCGAAATCTTTAAAATAGTTGTCCAGAAGTATCCCACAAGTTATAAGGTGGAAGCTGCCAAGTACCGCATCTCCCTGATTGAGCTTGAGTCGAGAGAACAGGAGTTGTTAAAGTTCCTTAAGTGGAGCCACGAAGAATCTTTAAAAACTCTTGAGGAATTCCAGAGACGGGAACAGACATATACACAGGCTTTGGCTGCCTACCAGAAAAAACTGGCATCATATGCTGACGCAGGTACAGCGAAACAGATAGAGGAGTTGACTGTCTCCCTGAAGCAGAAGGAAGATGAAATAACATCTCTCAATAATCAAGTTAATTCTCTAAAATCTCAACTATCACGTTTAAAACAGGAATCCGAACAATTAAAAGCTCAACTTGCCACTGCAACAACCACTACAGAACCCGCTAAGGAAGTACAGGTGGTAACCGATAAATCACTGGAAAATAAAATGCGTTTGATGACTCTTAAGGAGAAAGCTCTTAATTTGAGGGAATTTTATCTAAGCTGGCTTGAAAAACGTCAGGAGAGCAAATAATGAACCTAACGCAGCGTGCACGTATCCTTTTTTCCCCGGTGATCGCGCTCTTGTGTATCAGCTCATTATCGGCTTTGGAAATCAAAGAAGGAAGAATAAAACTTGTTCTCAATGAAGATGCAGGGAGATTTACAGCATACTATCTTAACGATGTTCGGACAAATAAATATACAGCCCTTTTCCTCGATCAGGATCCCCGTACAACTGTGCTCAGTGTCATTATCGGTAATAAAGTTTACAGGATGGGAGAATCCGCCGGATTTTCACAGAGCGTTGAAAAAACCGTAAGCGGAGCCAGATATACCTGGAAATCAAACATGATTGAAGCAGGGGAAGACTTTTCTTTTATCAAATCAAAAAATTCGCCTCTGGCCGATGGTATAAAAATTGCCATTACCATAAAAAATATCTCCGAGCAGGATTTATCGATCGGAATTCGGTATCTGATCGATACCTATTTGGGTGAAAAAAGCAATCTCCATTTTAGAACGGATTCAATCTCCCGGATAACCAACGAAACATCTTTTTCAGGTCGAAGCATGCCCAAATATCTTGTTTCTTATTCGGAAGACAGCGGTATTCCCGGCTTGCAAATAATGACACAAGTGGAAGGAATATCTATTCCGGACAATGTCATCATTGCCAACTGGAAACGACTTAATGATAATACCTGGTCGTACGAAGTTAATACGACCCGCAACTTCAACCAGCTTCCTTATTCGATTAATGATTCGGCCGCGTGCCTGTACTACAATCCGGTCCAGCTCGCCCGGAATAAAGCCATGACGATAACTCTTGTTATGGGAAGTTTCGTTGAAGAAGGATTCAACATAACGGAGGCAGCGAAGCCGTCAACCGGGATATCGGAGATATTCGATAAAACTATAATTCAGCCTTCTCCCACCGGTTCCGGCGGCAACGAAATTGATATCTCCGTACAAACAGACCTTATCTCCGTAACTGACCTTATTTCCAAGATAAATGCAAAATTATCGTCGGGTGAAG
>JBFMGN010000308.1:0-4832 GCA_040752435.1 Spirochaetota bacterium | reverse complement strand
GACCGGAAATGCCACTGCATATCCGGCCAGCCGGATAGCTTAAAAATTTCATTGCCGTCATCTTCAAACCGGATATCCATCCTATCCGGACGGCTTGCCACCCGGCCGGCATCATAGATACCGGTCGGTATCCATAAAACAGTCCCCTCTTTCGTTACAAGTTCTAGATGAAGCTGGAGCAAAGATCTATCCACCGGTCGATCTTCTCCAAATATATTGAATCCTCCCTTTTGAAAACCGAGGCGGGCGGCCAGGAAATCATCATCAAGGAACCTGCAAAAACCCCAGTTCCCCTCGGAATCGAAAATCCGATCATTTAGTAAGTAGTCTTCCTGGGGTAGTTTATCCGCCTGATATGTCTTCCCGATGATACTATTGAAGCAGCGGCTTTTTTCACCCGGATATGACTCTGTTTTGTCCATAATGAGGTTTACCTGTAATAAGTTAAGCTTTAAGCCCGGTCATACTTAAACCTCTGACGAACTGCTTCTGGAAGATGAAGTACACGATGAGGATCGGGCCTATTACCAGGGTGGAAGCTGCCAGTGATTCCCCGGGGAAATTCTGTTCCGCCTGGGTGAAATGGGCAAGCTGAAGGGGGAGAGTCTTCATCTCGTTTCTTGTCACCGCTACCAGGGGCCACAGGAACTCATCCCACGTCCACAGAAAGATCAGGATGCCCAGTACGGCGATTGAACTTCTCACGAGCGGGATAATAATGGAGAAGTAAATCTTGAAATCCGAAGCGCCGTCCATGCGCGCCGCTTCTATAAGGTCATTGGGTATGCCGTACATAAACTGCCTCATCAGGAAGATCCCGAACGCGTTCATTACGAATGGAAAGATAAGCCCCTGGTAGGTGTTGATCCATCTGAATCTGCTCATCAGGAAATAGAGGGGGATAAGGACAATTTGGGGCGGTATCATAACGCTGGCAAGGACGATAAAGAAAAGAACTTCCCTGCCTTTGAATTTAAGTTTCGAGAAAAGATAACCGGCGGCGGTTGATGTGAGCAGGACGAGGATGGTTACAGCCGATGAAACGATAAGGCTATTCAGGTAACCCTGGTCCATTCTTACTTCCTCGAAAACCTTGTGGTAATTTCTTAAGGTCCACACCTTGGGGAAAAGGCGGAAATCTACACTGATTACTTCGAGAGAAGGTTTGAAAGATGAGAAAATCATCCAGACTAAAGGGAAAATCATCAGCAACCCGCCGATTATAAGGACGGCATGAAGTAGAAAGCTTGATACATACCGGGCTGCTTTGTAATTTTTTGAGCTGGTTTTCACCGGCATGTGATACTCCTTGACGATATTCCCATCAGTATTCCCATTTTTGCTGAAACGCCTTTATCTCTAAAAGTACGAGGCCGAACAAGAGTATAAACATTACCATTGATAGTGCCGAACCATATCCGAAACGCTGGCCGTAAAATGCGGAAAGATACATGTGCAAGGTAAGCACCATCGTTGAATTAGCCGGCCCGCCCGGCGGGCTTCCAGTCATCATATAGATAGGAACATACACACGGATGGCATTGATGGAATAAATTGCAGCAATAAAAATCAACTGCGGCGTCAGCAGGGGAATAGTTATCCGAAAGAACTGCCTTACGGTTGAAGCGCCGTCGATACGCGCGGTTTCATAAAGCGAATCTGGAATTTCATCTATACCGGCGAGGAAAATAACCGTTCGAATACCTGTATCCCGCCAGACATCCATAATTATTATGCATAGAAGCGCGGTGGAAGTGTCCGCTAAAAAATTCAAATTCGCCCTGTCAAAACCGAATACCCTGGAAAGTACCGTTGCAAATACGCCGATCTTCGGGAAATAAAGCAGCGTCCAGACAAGGGAAATTGCAACCATCGAGGTTACAACCGGGGCAAAAAACATCGCAGTGTATATTTTTCGCATAATGCCTTTTGTCTTGGAAATGAGCGCGGCGATGATGAGCGATGTGACTATTCCCAATGATACCATTATTAATAAGTAGTAGATATTGTGCCACAGCGATTGCCAGAAGATCGGATCTCCTATCATGTACTCGTAATTCGACAATCCAATAAACTTATTCTCCGTAATCAGATCGGTTTTTCTGAAGGTGAGAAAGATATTATATATAAACGGCCATATGCCGACCAACGTGTAATAGACAAGAACGGTCAGGGCGACAATGAGTATATAAAGATTGAATTTTTTTCTACCCACCGGCACCTCGGGTACTGGTTTTTCACTCATGATAGTCCATCTCTACGTTTACGATCAAGTTGAAATTAACTTAAAAAAAATAATAAAGAACACAGCAGGTCATGAAAGACCTGCTGTGCGGGCGGGTAACTTGGTTCATAAATTACTGGGCAAGCTGTTTTTCCTGTTTTGTAAGGAAATCGGATAGGTATTTCAACGCCTCATCCACTGATTTCTTGCCGAGGAATACATTCTCCATTTCCGGATAGATTGTCTGCCGAATGAGAAGCGGCTCGGAGATCTTTGTTTCAAGGGTATTGACAGCGGGCAATCCCTTGTTTGTTGCAACCAGGGCTGTGTTACTAAACTCGTTCATTTCAGAACCAGTTCTCTTTTCAAGGGCTTCGACGTATTTCTTGTTACAAACAGCGCCTACCCAGAGCGGGGGTTTCGTGTAGAAAGGAATATCGTAGAACTCGGTCGGGTTTGTAACCATCTCCTTGATGAAAAGCAACGCTCCATTCCGTTTATCACCTGTAACTCGTTTGGAAACAAACAGAGAGCCGTAGCTTATAATCGAACCCAGGGTGAGTTTCGTATCCGCCGCGGGGAAGGGCGGCATTAAGATATAACCAACGCTCAATTCGGGAAAGTTGGTCATGGTACCGCCGACATTCCACGGGCCGATCAGAAGCATAGCCCCGAGTTTGTTGGGGAAGGAAGTAAAAGGATCACCGGACTTGGGATCGTAGACCTTGTTATCCACGAACCATTTAAAAGTTTCCAGGGCTTTCTTTGCTTCCGGAATGTTGAAATTCCAGGTCTTGGTGCTGTTATCGAACAGTTTATCCCGGGCACCTTGCATCTGGATCATATCGAGCAGGGCATTGGCGGCCTCAGTGTAAGAAAAGAGCATTCCACTTCTCTTTATCGATTTATCCGCATTGTATACGGTCAATTTCTTAGCCGCGGCTTTTACATCATCCCAGCTTTTGATTGATGCCGGATCCACACCAGCCTCCTTGAATAGATCCTTGTGATAGGTGAACCCAAAGGCATTAGCACCGGTTGCCCAGGGAAGACCGTAGTAATTCCCATCGGAACCGGTCAGGTTTTTCAAAGCGGCTTTATAGACATACTCCGTGTATTCGTCCTTGCTCATTATTGTAGGCGTAAGAGGATAGAAAAGCTTTGAAACATCCTTGCCCCCCAGCCATTCATCATATCCCATCATCAGTTCAGGATCATTTCCCTGAGCGATGGAAGGGATGAATTTGGCATAGAGGTCGTCAAAAGGCACAGGAATAAGATTGACATGGACATTGGGGTGCTTTTTCTCGAACTTGGCGATATAGGCTTTCATCCAGTTAACACCCCCGGTCCAATCCTGGTACCACCAGTCCAGGGTGACCTTATTTGCCGGTTCGGTGATCGCCTGCGGTACGGCACCTGCCTTTTCACCCTCCTTGGCACCGCCTGCGAAAAGTGCGACAGTTCCCAGGAGCAACACTACTATAAACACTCCCTTTTTCAGTAACATGGTAGTTACCTCCTTAATTTAAGGATTATTTAAAAGGTCAAACAACCTTTTTCACCTTGATAATATCACCGAACACATAAAACCTTTTATCTCCTCTTACCATTCTAGAAAGATTTTTGCCGGATCACAAAATTTTTAGATGTTTTTGAAAATATTGAATAATTAAAACATTAATTTGTAAAATTGTCAAGAATTGTTCATTAATTGCTCAAATTAATCAACTCGTTGACTGACGGGGCGTACCCGTGTTTCCGCTTACGGCGGAAGCCGTATCAGGTACAGCGAGTTGTTCGATGGCGTTTTATGTGAAGCGGCGAAATTTAAATAAGACCGTATTCCTTTGCTCTCATCAGAACAAACTCGTGGTCTTTACAATGCTCTAGAAAATCATAATTATTTTTAAGAAATGAAATCTTACTTAAGGAAATGCTATTCTGTTCTAACATTTCAACTAATTTTGTTGGTACAAAATATAATTCGAATGAATCAATTCCCGATGGATGTAATCCAATAACAACATCTGAGGTAATTGTCGATTGTCTATATGTTTTTACATCAGATTTATATATCCGGTCCACTCCGCCTCTCGATCCACCGGTAAAACTTATAGATTTTCCAGCAGTTTTTACTTGGGCACGTATTATGTTCTCCTTCTCCTCCTCATCCTTAAAAACAATAATTATATCATAGGGTGAAAGTGGTAAATCGACTAAGGATACATTCTGGTATTTTTTCATTAAAATTCCAACAACAATGTGCTCGTGAGCAAATCCGTCAACAGATGCTTTTCTACCCCTCTTTTCTGAATCAGACATTTCAATACCTTATCATTTTATTTACGAAGTATTAGAACCCAATCTGTATTTATTCTTTCCTCGCGGGGAACTTTGATAAAATGTTTAATGATTTCCGAAGCAAATACTTTTTCTATTTTAAATCCAACTCTTTGAGCTAACCTCATCACATAACACCAATTTTCAAAAATGTTTCCACGAATCTTATTATTTCCCAAAACTATGATATAAAAACCTTGATTTTTTAATACGCGATATACTTCAGATAGATTCAGTTCCATATCTTTGAGATATTTAAAGACTA
>JBFMGN010000307.1:0-4834 GCA_040752435.1 Spirochaetota bacterium | reverse complement strand
GGCCGTGAGAATGATCCCTCCGACAGGCGCAAGGCTGTACTGATATTAACCGACCGCGGCCAGGAAACGGCTGCTGCTCTAATGGAAATCCGGCGTCAGACAATTGCCGGGTTGCTTGCCTGTCTGCCGGACAATCGGCAGCTTGAGGTTATGAATGGGCTTTCTACGGTGAGGGGGATGCTCAACGGCTGGCAATCCTTAAGTGAAGTCAGGGGCAATGCATGCTGTAACTGCTCCGATGAAGGTTCGAATTACAAATAGATCGATAGTTAGGAGGTATTATGGGTAGTTCGCAAGTGTTTAATACCGATTCGCAGGTCACGCTTTCCGAGCGATTGGGCATGCTCCGTATGCGAATCGGTTTCGGACGAAACAATTACCGGGTCAAGCCCGGTCTCTATGCCCTTGGTTCTCCGGGAGTGGCCGGCCACGAGGTAAAGAGAAGAACCGGCTTTAAGGTTATATATGGACCGGTCAGGGCGACGGATATCAAGCGATTTCTTGAAAACGGTATGGAGGCCGATGAAGAGATGCGCACCGTACGGTTTGATCTACGTGACCGTGCCGCCCTCATCTGGGTTGATGTAGTAAGCGTGCTCAAGATACTGGTACCGGTTGTGGGCGCTCTGTTCGTACTTTCGGTGCTGACCAAGGGCCGGGTAAGCTTTGCGGAGCCGACGCTCGCGCTTGCAGCCCTGTTTACAGGCGGAATTATCATGGTACCTTTGTTGCTGCCATGGCTGCCGGGGAAGGCTTTTGCCGTCAAAGGTACGGCGGCCGGTTTACTTTGCGCGGCCGGATTCGCTGCAATTCTTCGCCCTGAACCCTTGGCGGCCGTTGGATGGGGAGTGCTGATTACCACCGTGACATCATACATCGGCATGAATTTCACCGGCGCTTCCACCTACACCTCGCTCTCGGGGGTGGTGAAAGAAATGAAAATCGCCCTGCCACTTCAACTTGCCGCGCTGGCAGCGGGAATTATCTGTTTAGCAGCCGCGCAATTTGTATAAATTAAGGGAGGGAAGATAAAATGTATAATCAACAGTATTTGAAAAACGTTGTTACCCTTGAATATTTTCCTGAAAAGTGCACCGGTTGTAGAATGTGCGTGATAGTCTGTCCACACCGCGTGCTCGGTATGCAGAACGGAAAGGCATCTGTACGGGATAGGGACCGTTGCATGGAATGCGGGGCCTGTATGAGAAATTGCGCCCACGACGCGGTCAAGGTGCGGCCGGGAGTCGGGTGCGCCGCAGCTATTGCTATGTCGGCTTTAAGAAAAAGAAAAGAGCTAAGCTGCGGCTAAGGGCGTTAAGGAAAGGGTGATTGTTTCCGGATATAAAAAATCATTATCAGAGGCAATTTTAAAAACCAGAATTTATTAGCCACGGAAACACACGGAAATATGCGGAATAATGGACTATTCCATTTGTATTCTTCGCAACTTGCGAAGAACTATAATCCCAGCCCAGTTGCGGCTCCAAGCCGTAACTGGGATTGTTTATTAAGCAAAGAATTATTTAAATTACCTTTTTTTCCGTGTCTTTCCGAGGATTCCGTGGCTACCCAATATGCTGACCCGAACTTCTCGCCCTCGAAGGGGGCTTATATTTTGAAAGAACCTCACAAATAAAAATTTTGGTTGACTCTGCCCTTAGGGCAGACTTTATACTCATAGTTGAAGACCGGTTTTCGCATAATTGTTCGGTTATAGAAGGGAGGACAATGTACAGTATCGGTGAATTTTCCAGGATCTCCGGCCTTTCCATAAAGGCTCTGCATCTCTACCATGAGAAGGGACTCCTTGTTCCAAGAAAAATCGATGACGGGTCGGGTTATCGCTACTACGACCATAAAAACGCGGAAAGAGCGAGGATCATAATCCACTTACGCGACATGGAGTTCAACCTCAACGATATCAGCGAAATACTTAAGGAAGCTGATGACGATGCCGATGTTGTAGAGTTTTTCGAAAAGAGAAGAGACGAGATTCTAGCCGGAATTCGCCGGCAGAAAAATATTGTCAGAAACCTTGAGTTAATCATCAACAAAGAGAAGGAGACTATCATGGCTTTAAATAGCAGTGTGTTTGAAATTGAGGAAAAGGAGCTCGATACGCTTCTTGTAGCAGGAATCAGGTACAAGGGCAAATACAGTGACTGCGGCCAGAAGTTCGGCACGCTGGCCGGGAAAATGGGCCGGAATCTCGCTGGAAAACCATTCAATCTCTATTATGACCCTGAGTTCAAGGAAGATGACGCCGACATTGAAACTTGTTTCCCGGTAAAGAAAGGTAAGGATGAGGGTGAGATTTCGGTGCATGAGCTTCCCGGCGGGCGCTGTGTAGCCCTCATCCATAAAGGCCCGTATGAAACCTTAAGCCGCAGTTACGAGAAAATCATGGAATATATTAAAGCGAAGGGCTATAACCACAAGCTGCCCGGCCGGGAAGTGTATCTCAAAGGGCCGGGAATGATCTTCAAAGGCAAACCGGAAAATTACCTGACGGAAATTCAGATTCTGATTGAGAAATAGGTTCCCGGCTTAAGGGACACCGGCAAGCCAGTTTTTGTTCAGTAAAATCAATTCGGAAAAAGCAAGGAGGAATTTGAGATGAAGAAAAAGCCGCTAATAGTATTATCGATAGTAATGCTAATCCTGATAACGGCCGGCGTGGTGCTCTATTTAATGATGTCGAGACCGGCTTATAAACCCGGCATGTTGAGAACACGGAAAGACCTTACGGAACCTCCTTCTCAATCTAGCGCACAGGCCGGATACTGGCAGGTTGACAACACAACTGAGATATATCATTTCTCGGAAGGGCAAGGAACACCGGTCCTGGTAATTCACGGCGGTCCCGGCATTCCCCATTTTCAACCCTGGGCAGGGTTAAAGCCAGTAGACGGATACGAATTCTACTACTACCATCAAAGGGGATGCGGCCGATCAACGCGTCCGTTTGACAGGTTTCAATCCCAAAATTATTACAAAAACATGACCGCGTTAATCGCTGCGCTGGGGATAGAGCAGCAACTCGCCGACATTGAACGCATAAGAAAGATCTTGAGGCAGGAAAAAATCATCCTGATCGGCCATTCCTACGGGGGTTTTATCGCCACGCTCTACGCGATCGAATTTCCTTTAGCGGTTGAGAAGATGATTCTGATATCACCTGCCGGTGTATTGAAACTTCCGGCAGATAACGATGGCATGGGTGTAATTAAAAACTATCTTCCAGATAAGAGTAAAAAGGATTTTGACGATTTTCTCAAAAGGTATTTTGATTATGGCAGGCTATTTACTAAGAGCGAAAAAGAATTGGCCGCGCTAAACAGTGAATATGGCAAGTTTTATGTAGAAGCTTCCAAACAAAAAGGCATTGACATTCCCACCCACATCAAAGGTGAAATCAATCAAACAGACCAAATCGGGGGATGGGTGGTGCACGCCATATATCTTAGCCTGGGCAGAAAATATGATTACCGCAATGAGTTAAAGAAAATCACCGCTGATACTCTCGTGGTCTACGGTGAGAAAGATATTTATCCTGCCCGCATCAGTGAAGAATATGCAGAATTAATTCCAAATTCAACCAAGGAAATGGTTGCCGGAGCTGGCCATTTTGTCTATGATGAGCAGCCCGAGTATTTCAGCCGGTTAGTCGCAGACTTTCTAAAAGATTAACAATATTTAAATACCGGTATAAAGAAACTTTGATTTTGGGGATTTGGGCAAAGAAATTCATCTCCCGCTTCCCACCTTGTTTATCTTTCTTAAGACCTGTTCAGCTTTTTTTCTGGTGGCATTCCTGGAATTATTTGTCTGCCTTTCTATAAAGTGGATTACTTCACTTTTATCTTTTAATTGAAGAACATATGTTCCCAATGCAAGAATAACCTTACCAAGGGCGATATTCCGGCATTCATCGGTTTCGTAAACGTAAAACAGAACCAATTACATCAATCGCCGTCCATCGCAGTATTTTATTTTCATGCTTCAAAAGGCCGATAAAATTATCCAGATAAGGATAGATTTCAGCCGGAGATTCCTCAGCAAGGTTTATAAAGCCTTTTGCAGAACCGTATTTTATTTTTGGGTCATCGGAATACAAGTCGTTAAAATTAAATTTGTTCTGTTTTTCCATAGCTACCTCCGTTTCTGATTGAGTTTATCCTGCAACTTTTTTAAAGACCTGGTATTAAGCACATCCTTTTTTTCCAGCCATCCACGCCTGGCTGTGGCCACCCCGAAAAACATGAGATTCAACTGCATAGTGTTATGGGCATCGGTACCGACAGCAATGAGTACTCCTTTCTCCTTTGCCATTCGGGCATGGATATCTTTAAGGTCCAGCCGATCGGGATAAGCGTTGAGCTCCAGGAAAGTGCCTGTATCCGAGGCTTCTTTTACAAGCCGTTTCATGTCCACCTGGTAAGGCTCCCGTTCCCCGATCACCCGGCCGGTAGGATGTGCGATTATGTTCACATATTGATTTTGCATAGCCTTTACAATTCGCTCCGTCATAGCCCCGCTCTCCATTTTAAAGCCGGAGTGGACGGCAGCAATTACGATATCCAACTGTTTTAATAGATTATCCCCGTAATCCAGGCTTCCGTCTTTTTTTATATCAACTTCTATACCGGCGAGTAACTGCAAATCTTTAAAGCTTTCATTGAGTTTTCGTATCTCACGGATCTGGGTTTTAAGTTTCTCCTCACTCATTCCGCCGGCAATCCGTAAGGATTGGGAGTGATCCGTAATGCCCAGGTATTCGTACCCCATTTCTTTCGCCTGGTGTGCCAGCTCAAGGAGAGAATGAGAACCGTCG
>JBFMGN010000306.1:0-4835 GCA_040752435.1 Spirochaetota bacterium | reverse complement strand
CCGCGGTCGGGCTATTCCGCGGCATCTCACCGGTATTCTTTTAAGATATCCAGAACGCGGTTAGAGAGATGCTCCTCTATGTTCAGGTTCCGCTCTTCTACAATTCTGCCCGCCTGATAGATATTACCCGGATAATACTTGTTTATAAGATATAAAAAGCTTAACACCGCCTCGGGGTAATTGGCCGTAATAATGGTAAAACCAAACAAGGCCAATGACAACCCGTTTATTATCAGGGCGTTTAACGCCAGGAGAGGCTTTCCGGCATATAATTGACCGGCTCCAGGGAAGAATAGAGATAAAATTCGGGCGGTTTTGGGGGATTTCAGGTTGAGGCTTTTCCCTTCTTCCAGCAATGCCAGAATCATCTGTTTATCGTTAACGGAGTTTATACCGGGATTACTCTCAAAATATATACGCAGGGCTTTTTCCGCTTCGTGCCATTTGAAGGTAAGAATAGAGAGCACTCCCTGGTACAGGGCGACAATTCCCCTGGTTTCTTCGGTTCCCGTAAACGAAGCCAGGCGGAGCAGTTGAAATTCAGCTCCCGCATAATTTTTTTGAGCCATCAAAATTACTGCCAGTCCTATTTCTACCGTAACACGGCTTTTCTCATCCGGAGAGGCGACCTCGGCCGCTCTCATATAATATAAAGCCCTGTCCCAGTCTTTTAGATTTCTGTACGCCTGTCCTATTTTATACTTTACATACCAGGAATTCGTACTTTCTTTATTAAAAAAGAGAAATCTTTTATATTCAGTTATGGCATCAAAAAAATTTTTTGAAGCAAACAGGCGCTCTGCCATAGAAAATACAGGATCTTCCCCGTATAAGGAACAGGGAGAAAAAAGATGGAATAGAATAATGCCTGAAAGCACGATAACGGGGTAATTAACGCGGCCTTTAATAATATTTATCAACAAAGTTCCACACCTCGCTGAATATTTTATCATGCTGAAGCTCATTAAACTGCCGGGCAGCCAGGGCTGAGCCGTAGATATTTCCGATATGAAAGACGGCGCCCAACCCACCGTAAATCCAGCCCTTAACAGAGTAAATCCCTTCCCGGTAAAAGTTGTAAGCGGAAAGTCCTGCAAAAAGGCCCACCGTGACCAGCGAGAAAAGGCCATCCTTCCATCTTCCGGCATAGATCTTACCCAACCCCGGTATAAACGTTGAAAAGAATGCAGCCACGAAAGGACTCTTGACCGTCAGCCCGCGTGCCTGCTCTGCAATTTTCCCCAATTCAACTCCCGGAGGGACTAAAGCATTCTCAAGTATCAATCCCGCTTGTTTCCACTCCTTTAAAAACAACAGGCCGATGGAAGAGATAATCTCGGCATTATACACCTCACCATAGGAAGGGAGGCTTTTTGAATTAAGAAATTTGAGGGCCTCGTTATAATTACCCATGCGAATATAAGTGAGGGCGGTCTCATAAGCGGCCAGATGTGCAATGTCAAAGGCCGTTGTGCCGCTTGAAAGGGTATTGAAATAATCGAGCGCCTCTGCATAATTTCCAGCTCTTTCGAGGGACATGCCGACTTTAAGATAAACGGTATCCAGCCTCCCGGTGGGAAACAGGAAAAGATACCGCTGGTACTCACCCAGCGCCCTCTGGTAATCTTTTTCCAGATAAAGATAATCGGCAAAAGAAAGAATACCGGCCGCGGTTGCATAAGGTATTTCTCCATCTGTTTGAGGATGAACTGTTTCTTCGCCGGATATTTCTCCATCGGATATGCCGATTGCTACCGCATATTCGGGCAGGAAAAGATTCGCAAAGATAAATAGGAATAAAATGAAACCAGACGGGACAATATCGTTTTTCACTTCAACGAATAGTTCCTGATTAGATAAGAAATATCACGTGCAAAAAGATTGTTCCGCTCGATTGGGTCGGAGAGCCGCCCTGTACCGGGATCGATGGGATAATACCCTTTACCCATACCGTTGCACCGCTGCAGACGGTCGGACGCCATTATCAGACCAAGAACCGGTCCATATCGTGAAATGGCTTCACCGGCAAATTGTGAACAGGTGGGAAGAAAAGGGCAGGCAGGCTTATCCTGGGAAGATATAAACAACTGGTAACCCTTTATCGAAAGTTTCATAAAAAGTTGGAGTTCATTTATATCGCCGCCGGAGCCAACCCTGACAGCCCTTTTAGGAAGGCTTACAGCCGGCTTTTGTAAAAAAGCAAGATCCTCTGAAATATCCACTGAAACCGGCTGGGAATAGAGAAATGATTCAAAGGTTGCCAAAATAAATAAAACCAGGAGCAGTTTCACCAGGTCATCTCCTTCAGAATTACATCCGGGGGAAGTGAAAAATGTTCGACTGCCGCGGGAAGGTTCTCTCCGGCTTTAAAATCGCCATAGTCTATCTCCTCGCTAATTTCCTTTCCCTGTTCCCGCTGAATAAGGTGTACACGGGAAGGGAAGACCCCGCCGCCGACAGCTTTGAAACCGGAATAAACTATCCTGAAAATAAGGTTATTCCTGGTATCCACGGCTTCCAGGAAAAATGGTTTATTTTCCTCTACTCCCAGGGTAACCCGGCCGAAGGACTTTTCAAATCCATTCGGCGGTTTCCAGAAAGTAAAAAGATTCCCCCCCCGCCAGTCCTGGCCGAGGATTTTAAAACCCGCATCGGATAAGCCGAAATCGTCCTTTACCAATCCCAGAAACGACTGGGTAAACGGAATTACATTCCCGCCGCTGTTTTTAAAGATAAACGCCTTCCTGGAATCGGGGTAGTAAATGGTTGTTTCCCTGGCATCAAAGACGCTCCATTGCCCCACGGGGGTGGTAACATGGATAAAAACTTTATCAGGCGCTTTATAGTACAGCGTACCCCTGGTTATATATTCACCTTTATTCTCTTTGACAGTACGGGTAAAGTTAACCTGAAAGGTTTCAACTGCCTGTGGACAGATTGATACCGCCAGACACACCAGGAAAGCAAAAATGATACTGAACCGCACGGTAGCCCGGTATTTCAATACTGCTCCGCCTTTCTATGGCCAGTTCTTATTGCGAGGCAACGGCGCTGAAAAGGGTTTCAAATACTGGATTGGAGCCGCAGTTTAGTTTGGGACTGCAGGCATTACTTAAAGAATTGCTACAGGAAGTTAAGCATGATTGGGTGGTCTTGACTGCGAGAAAGTACACCCCCAGGGATACGCCTACGACTATGGCAGTCGCCCCGAACCCAGCATACCCCAACCGAAGTTCTTCAATTTCGCCTGGGCTTTATACCCGTCCACATATCCATCAACGTATTCGGCCGGCTTTCCGACAAGGTGATCCGTCGGTACTTTCGGCCCTATCACCCAGGGAAGTACAAAGGCGAGGGGGGCAATACACCCTGTAAAAAAGAAAACACCGTTGCCTTTGGCAGCCTTTTTCCCGTCAATTTTACCCTGCTCATAAGTGTAATCTTTGTCATTGCCGGCAGTCGTACTCTTTTCAGCCGAGAACAGAGGCATTGCACCAACGACCCCTATCAGAAAAACAGCGAGCACCCTGGTAGAAAAAGAGCTAAACTGGATTGTAACAGATGATTTTTCCATGAATTTCTCCTTGTTAACTAAGATGTTCATTTTCCCAACTTTCTTAAATCCTCTTTCCCTGGAATACAACGATGCAAAAAAGAAATTCCATAATTTTTAACCAGTATACCACATCACATGCAGAAAAACAAAGTATTTTTATCAAGATTTTTTACTATAAAGACACGAAAATTGGGCCGCGGACTGGAATTTAACCCGCTAAAATGCGGAAATATCGCTTTTTTCCCGCCTTCAAAAGCAGTTCGTTATCCTTTAGCCAGCGGCTGTCGATTGTAAGGTTGATATCGTTTATCCTGTTATCGTTTATCTGGGCGCCGCCCTGGGAGATAAGCCGGCGAGCCTCACTGTTTGAGCGGCACAGGCTGGTCCGGGCGAAGAGCGCCGTGACATTTATGCCTTTATCAAGCTCTTCCATGGGTAGTGTAATCGCCGGAATAGCGGATCTGTCTTTGCCTGCTCCTTCCTGATTAAAGGCGGCCCGGGAAGCTTCGACTGCTTTTTCAGCTTCATCTTTTCCATGAACAATCGCTGTTACCTCGCAGGCCAGAATTTCTTTGGCCTTATTTATTTCTTTTTCCTTTAGCCTCCCCAGTTCTCGTATTTCTTCCGCAGACAGGAAGGTATACAGATGGAGGAATTTTCCCACATCTTCATCCGGGACATTCCTGAAGTACTGGAAAAATTCATAGGGGCTTACCATGCCCGGATCAAGGAAAAGCGAGCCCTGTTCGGTTTTACCCATTTTTCTGCCGTCAGCCCTGGTAACCAGTGGGAATGTCAGTCCAATCACCTCCTGCCCTTCGATGCGCCGGATAAGGTCGGCCCCTGCCACGATATTTCCCCATTGATCGTCGCCGCCAATCTGGAGTTTACACCCGTAGCGCTTAAAAAGAATCAGGAAATCGTAAGACTGGAGAAGCTGATAGTTGAACTCGATAAAGGATAAGCCTGTTTCCAGACGCAGCTTGTAGGTTTCATAACTCAGCATTCTGTTTACCGAAAAGTGTCTTCCTATATCCCTAAGGAACTCGATATAATTTAAGTCCGCCAGCCAGTCGGCGTTGTCCACCAGCAGGCCTTTCCCGTCTTCAAAATCGATGAAACGGGCGATCTGCTTTTTCAAGGCCTGGGTGTTTTCCTGTATTGCCTTAAGGGACAACATCTTCCGCATCTCGGTTCTGCCTGAAGGATCTCCGATGCGGGCGGTCCCGCCGCCGACAAGCGCTATGGCCTTGTGGCCGGCCCGCTGGAGGTGTGCCAT
>JBFMGN010000305.1:0-4850 GCA_040752435.1 Spirochaetota bacterium | reverse complement strand
CGAGCAGGGCGGGATAATCCTTTGGATTAAAAAAACGCTGCAAAGGGCGCAGAACCTGCGCTATGGCCGACGGGCCCATCTTGGAAGCTCACCCGGCTGCCGTAGTGAGAGATGTAAGCCTTATCTCTTCCTTAGTCACCCTTGTTCCTCCAGTTTTGTACTATATCATAAAACGATTCACTTTTCCCCTTCTTTCGGTACAATACAGATAAACGCAAGGTCGTCCGGCGAGTTGTTACTAAACTGGTGTTCCTGCCCGGCGGGGATATATGCAACAGACCCGGGCGTAAGGGGATGTTCCTCGCCCGAGAGGAACAGTTGTCCTTTACCTTTAGTAATATAGTTGATATGCGGCCAGGGGTGGGAGTGACGGGGTGTATATCCACCCTCTTTCAGAGTAAAAAGCCGCATAACATGATCCACCCATCCTTCCACCGGGCCGATCAATACTTGTTTTGATGCATCTTTAACGCCATCCATCACGACTGGTACCGATTTTATGGAATTGATATGGGATACAAACATCGAAACCTCCTTTAATAATAGAGCCGATTCAAAGTCTCACTCTCCGCAACCTGTATTAAACCAGAAAACTGAAACTTTTACGAGCCTGGCAGTTGTGAGGACATTAAAGTTAAAACGTTTAATGAGTCAACGCCAACACTTGACTCTTTCCCATCATCTATTATATAAACCTGTAATTATTCTTCAGGTAATGAAAAAAATATTGTTTTCAATCCTACTTATGGTTTTTACTCTCTCAATTTTAGCTTGCACAAAAAATCGAGATCATAGGTTTACCGACAACGATATTAATTTGCAAACCGAGTATAAAGGAAATAACACCTGGGAATACACGGTTACAGTACTACTACCAAACCCTTGTTATGATATCGAAACCGAGGTATTCATCATGGAATCGTATCCAGAGCAGGTGATTATCGAAGTTGAGATTATCCCTCCAGACCTTTTTGAAATCTGCGTACAGGTCATGGCTGAGAAAAGTAAAAATGGCACTTTCCAGGCGAGTGAATACGCTTCTATCAGCAAACGAATAAAAGAATAAATGGTTATTTGAGACCGATTATTAGCTCTTTGACAATTTTTAGGTAATACCTTTTATCCTTTATCATCAACCCTTAACTGAGCCCGCCAAGATTCCTCGAATAAAATATTTTTGCAGGGAAAAGAAAACGATTAGAGGCAGCATCATTGAGATAAAGGCTGCGGCTGTAAGATATTCCCAACCTCCTCCCCTGGAGCTTACCAGGTTACTTATTGTTATCGTCATTGGAGCTACGGCAGGTGAGCCGCCGAGATAGATTAATGCAACGAGAAGATCATTCCAGACCCATAAAAATTGAAAAATTGCAAGAGAAGCAATGGCTGGAATTGAAGTTGGGAGAACCAATCTAAAAAATGTTGTAAAATGTGAAGCTCCATCTATCGTCGCAGATTCGAACATCTCATTCGGAAGCTGTCCGATAAAATTTCTTAAGAGATATACGGCAAATGGCAGTCCATATCCAGAATGCACTATCCATATGCCGGGTAGCGAACCTGTTAACTTAAGCCGATTGAAAATCCGAAGGATTGGAATTAAAGTCATCTGAAGTGGAACCACCATAAGTGCTACAATAGAAAGAAAGAGAAAGTCCCTTCCCGGAACCTTCATCCAGGCGAGTGCGTAAGCTGCAAAGGCTGCAATCATAATAGGCATAATCGTTGAAGGAACGGCGATTAATAAACTGTTTATAAAACTTCTGCCCATTCCACTTCGATTTATGACATACCTGTAATTCTCCAATGTGAAAGTAAAAGGAGTTTTGAAGGCGGTCCACCAGCCGGTCGTGGCCGTCAGATTAGTGGGCCGAAAAGAGCTGACCAGCAATCCCAAAGAGGGGATTATCCATAAAAAGCAGATAACTAGAATACACAGGTGTGGAAGAGAGCGAATAGTCAATTTGAACACACTATTCCCATTTTTTTTCTTTGATATAATCCTCATGGCAGTTTCCCATTTTAGATTCCATCTTTTCGCCTGAATCGTTTCAAGTTAATAAGTATAAACGGGATTATCGCCAGTAGAAGGATAACTGCAATGGCGCTTGCTCTTCCGAAATTTCTGAAGTTAAACATCTCTTTATACATACGGTTTGCGATTACTTCCGTACCAAGGGTTCCATTAGTCATAATATAAACAATATCAAATATTTTTAAAATATTTATTACAATCGTTGTCAAAACCACAAGTATGGTAGATTTCATGATGGGAAGAATGATTTTAAAGAATATTTTGACCTCGCCGGCTCCATCGATCCGGGCTGCCTCCACAAGGGTATGAGGAATACTTTTTAATCCTGCTGAGAGAATCACCACACAAAAACCCGTCCACATCCAAATACCCACTATCATCAAAGCCCAGTTGTTGTAAGCCGGATTAAACAACCATGCCTGCGGCTCAAATGATGCATTTACAGAAGTGAGAATTGCATTCACCGTGCCAGTTTGTGGCGTTCCCTTGGGTTGATATTGATACATGAATTTCCAGATCACTCCGGCTGCAACAAAAGAAATAGCCATCGGCAGAAAGATTAACGCCTTGGCAACCGCCTCGTAACGAACACGGTCTGTTAAGACTGCAATTAACAACCCAAGCGTAACTGTAATAAGGGATACGAATACAAGCCAGAGCAGATTGTTTTTAAGTGCTATCAGCATACTGTTATCGGTTAAGATATAGCTATAGTTCTCTAACCCGATAAACTCTCTTGAGTTTGAACTCATCAAACTCAAGATAACGGTATTGATGACCGGATAGAGGAGAAAGACAAACATCAGTATAAAAGCCGGAGAGAGCCAAAACCACGGGCTTATTTTTTCTCGGATTTTACTACGAATGTTTTTTACTATCTTATCTGTACTATAGATGTATCCGGCCAGTATCAGCGGAATACCGAATAAAGCGATTATTGCAAATAGAACGGTTTTAAAGATCAAAACCTGTTTCCTTTATAAACCAATGGGGAAATTATGATTATCCCCATTGGTGATATCAGTTCAAATAAAGTTTAATAGATCTCTTTTCTTAAGCTTTCCAATTTTTGTAGAATGCTGTCAAGGCTGGCCGGATCCTGCACATAACTCATGACGGCAGACCAGAACGCAGTATTCATCTCAGGCTTCATTAAGTCCGAAGCATCGAATACCACTATTCCTGCGCCAGAAACAATTCCCGCCATATTTTTACTAATCGCATCAGGGTAAAAAACAAGCGATACATTTCTATTTGGTGCCAATCCGAAACCGCTGCTTACCCAGTAGGATTGTGCATGTGCAGAAGCCAGGTACTCTATGAATGCCCTTGCCTGGGAGGTGTCGTTAAACATTATAACAAGATCCCCCGCACTCTGAATTGCACCGGCGTATTTCGGATCGATTGTTGGAAATTTAAAGAAATTAAAACCCTCCGCCGGTTTCAAGGTGGGGAATTGTTGCATTATAAAACCAGGAATGAAACTTGATTGCATGTTAAAATAAGCTTTGGGGGGGCTGGAAAAAATCGGTGCATGTGCAAAGATAAAATTTGTTGAAAGTACATACTGCTTGCCCCCGTAAAGCATCTTTTCATCTGCAATAATTTTACCCCAAATCTGCCAGGCATTCTTTATCTCCGGAGATGTCCAGGCAAGCCTCCCTTCATACCAGTCTTTATACTTCTGCGGGCCGTAAATGCGGAGAAAGATATTCTCGATCCAATCCGTTCCTACCCAACCGCTGGCTGCACCGCTTTCAATACCGATTGCCCAGGGAGTCCTGCCCGTATCTGCCAGGGCTTTCGATATATTCATAAGTTCCTCCCAGGTTTCAGGGATGCTTATTCCCTCAGTCTTAAGCTGTTTTGGATTGTACCACATAAGTCCCTTAAGAGCCGACTTTACGAAGATCCCGAATAATTTACCGTTGACAGTCCCAAGATCGATCCAACCCTGGGCGTAATCTTTCTTTATCCGCTCCATATCGATGAAAGTACTTAAAGCCACAAGTTTGTCGGCTTCGGCAAAGTTTGTCATTATGCCCGGTATGGGTACTGTTGATATGTCCGGGGGATTCCCGGCCTCCAGACGAGTAGTGAGGACGGCATCCAGATCACTTGTTGCCTCGTACTCAACCTTAATTCCTGTTTCATCTTCAAAGGGTTTGATACTCTCAAGAAATACATCTTTCTCTTCTCCACCCCAGGCGGCAAGTATATTTACGCTGCCGCCGATTTTACCTTCTTTTGAAACTGTCTGTTCCCGGCTGCCGGCTGCGAAGACCAACAACGGAAGGCTTAATAAAATGAGAAATGATACGGCCGCTTTTTTCATGATATACCTCCTATAAATTTTGTGATGAATCCCGGTTATTGCTGCCATTTTTACCCCCTGTATCGGTTTTATGCGGTTATTACCCGCATAAAGCTATTTTGAGTACACAACGTGTACATTTCAGACACAATCTATCTTTTCCCAAAAACTTTTCATCTCAACTACCGTACCGGTTCGTAATGCCTCGTCAATGCCGAAGCAGGTAACTGCCGAGCATATTCCATCATCAATACTCGTTAAAGGTTCTTCTTGCTCAACCATCATCTTTACCAAGTGATCAGTAAGCACAGAATCACTTTCGCCGTGGCCGCCTTTGACCCCTGTCGATTCGTCCATAACTTTTTCGTTGAATCCGATTCGTTTTACCTCAATTTCCCCGGAGATCAGGTCTGAACGGAGGGAGCCTTCACTACCGAGAATATAGATTCGCCGTTCAGGTATTCCAGCATTACAATTTGTATGAAAAGCGGCGTGTGCTCC
>JBFMGN010000304.1:0-4871 GCA_040752435.1 Spirochaetota bacterium | reverse complement strand
TTCGTGACACTCCGAGTTTCTGGGCTGCTTCCGTTATCGTAATACCCAGTGGTTTAATTACATCCTCCAGAAGGACTTCTCCTGGATGTGTCGGTTTCTTGTTATCATCTGCTTTCTCCCATTTTATAAATAATATTCTAACTATTGGCTGTTGGTGTTCTTCTCCCGGGATACTGCCGACCTTTTCATTTAAGAAGAAACACCCGCTATTGAAATCACACCCGTACATATATTGATTACTGCCGCTTCTTGGCTTATAGTATATATACTATGAATTTATGCGAATATCTTTCGCCCGAGAGGATTGTTTTCCTTAAAAGCCGAAACAAAATTGATGCGATCCGCGAGCTTGTAGAAACGACCTGCAGTTCTATTCCCGAACTGAACGCAGAAAATATTTTTCAGGCTGTATTGGCCCGCGAAAGCGTTGTCAGCTCGTGGGTCGCCCCCGGAATCGCCATACCGCACGGACGGCTGCCGGGTTTAAACAAGTTTATACTCGCATTGGGCCGGAGCTTTGAAGGGGTGGAATACGAACTGGGAGACGGGAAACCCGTTTATCTGATAATTCTGATTCTTGGAGATACCAGGGATGTGGATCGTCACATAGCCTTAATGGCAGAAGCTGCCCGCGCGCTAGGTACCGATGCCATAAAGGAAATGATTTTAAAGACCCGTTCGAGGAATGATATTTACAATATTATTAAATGCCGGGGTGAAGTTGCGGCAGAGACCAGGGAAGGCGGTCTAGATGAGCTTACGAGAGAAGACCTTAACATTTTAATTGTTAACCATGCCCTGCTCCTGTCGGGACAGGTAAAGGCAAAAGCATTGATCATTCATCTCGATTCTCTCACTGATATGACTTTTATAAACAAAATCCCTCAGAATATCAAAATCATCCTGGTTACCCAACAGAAAGATCCTTTTTGGGGGAAGAGCATGATTCCTCATCCCATTATTCAAGTCCCGTTTCCGGGCTTAAGCCGGCAGAATCAGGTAGCCTTGACGCTGCTATTCGCCTTATCACAGGGACTTATCGAAAAAGATGATAGAGTTGTCGGCATTTTCGGCGTACCCGATTCAAAAACTTTAGATACCCTCATGGTAATCGATGTGATGAAAGAAGTCCCGACCTATCTGCCTTCGCATTCGACGGATTTGTTTGAGTGTTCGGAACCCAAAGTACTGGAACGGGTATTGCAGTTAGCCGCAGAACTTTCCCAGGAGGGCAGGGAAGGCAGGCCCGTCGGTGCCACCTTTGTATTAGGTGATTATGACCATGTGAAGGATTTCAGCCAGCAGATGATAATAAATCCCTTCCGGGGTTATAAAGATGAAGAAAAAAGCATTTTGGATCCCCATCTCGAAGAAACGGTGAAGGAGTTTTCCACGATTGACGGTGCCTTTCTGATCCGTGGAGATGGTGTGATTCAGGCGGCGGGGGCGTATCTCCAGGCCGGTAAAGTCGAAACACTGCTGCCTTCCGGGCTGGGGGCTCGCCATGCGGCGGCCGCGGCTATCACTGCCTATACTCAGGCAATTTCAGTGGTTGTATCCCAATCAACGGGCAGGGTAAGCATGTTTAAAGAAGGGAAATTAATAATGAGCCTCGAAAAAGCTGGGGTTTAAAACTAAACTGTTTTGAAATTAAGAGCGTGGAAGGAACATATTCAGCCGGGAAGCCCGCAGTGGGTTTATAATATTCTTCGGTAACATGATCAGGAAAAGTGATGCTCCGCCCCAGGAATGGATTTATTTAAGATAAATCTTAATGCAAAAAGTTGTCCCTTGGCCTTCTACCGAAACAACTTCGATTCTCCAGCCGTGGGATTCGATAATCGACTTCGCCGTGGATAGTCCCAGGCCGAAGCCCTGCTCCCGCCGTGAATTGGTGCCGCGGTAAAAAGGATCGAAGATGTACTTTATCTCATCCGGAGGAATTCCTATACCTGTGTCGCGGATAAATATATCAATCTCATTCTCCTTCAGGCCGGTGTTCATTTCCACCGTGCCCTCATTTTCGGTATAACGAATAGCGTTACCTATAATATTCTCCAATGCCCTTGATACAAGCCCGCTGTCCATCATTACGAAAATGTTGTCCGAAATATCAATGTTATAGTAAAAATTTCTTTTTAATATTAAGGCATCTTCACTATACCGTTTCGCGATGGCGGATAAAAACTCCTTCAGATTTGTTTCTTTGTGCGTTAACCTCCATTCGCCTGTTTCCATTTTTACGAATTCTATGAGATCGGTGATCATGCCGTCCAATACCTTGGTTTTTTCCAGGATGATGGAGAGGTATTTCTTTTTCATTTCCGGCTCTTCCGCATACCCGTCGGAAATCGCTTCTACATACCCCTCGATTAAGGCGAGGGGGGTTTTAAGGTCATGCGAAACTCCCATAATAAAACGAGACCTTTTGGCGTACTCCTCTTTCAGAGCATTTCGCATATTATCGAAGGATTTGGTAAGTGAGGCTATTTCGTCGCTGCCTCGAGGCGTAAGCTCAAAATCAAGATCCCCTTCAGCGACTTGCCTGGTGGCGCGTTCTAAGGTTTGTATGGATTTATTTAAAGAACGAACAATCAGCACGGATGTGATGGATGAAAAAACAAGGAGCACGAGGGATAAGTACAATCCCATCTCGAGCGACCGCCGCCGGAAATCAAACCTTTCCCGCATTCTCGGTAATTTCAGCAAAATCAGGTTGCCCGTATTTTCCCCCCCTTTTGGAAGGTCGATCTGGAAATGAAAACTCCTGGCATTTTTTTTAACATAATCGAGAATTGTTTTCAGCTCAGCCTGATTTCCCTCCTTAAAACCTTCAATTGTGGAAAGAATTATTTTATTTTCTTTATTGAAAATTACAGTTTCCAGGCCGGGCGGGCGATTCTGCAAAATAGGCTTAAACAGTTCAGGTTCAATAGAATATGGTTCAGTGACAATAGAACGAAGCCAATCAGAAACCTCTCTGTAATTCGGAACAGGTTCTTCCTTCCCGGCAATAACCACCTGAAAATAACTCATAGCCAGCATAACGGCTAACAGAGGAACAATGGAAATCCCGCCGACCAGAAATGCAAACTTTGATTTCAATGTCATAGGGATTATTCCTTATATCGATTGAGTGTTTCAGGATTAAACCGGTAACCCATACCGTGCATCGTTTCTACATAGACCGGGTTTTGAGGATCGTCCTCGATTTTTTTCCGCAGCCGCTGCACATATACTGCAACGGCGGTCAGGTCTCCGTACTTGTTTTTCCAAACCGACTCATAGATAGCTTCGGGAGAAAAAGACTTTCCAGCATTTTTTACTAAAAATGCGAGAACTTCAAATTCTTTCGGAGAAAGGGGTATTCGTACATCACCTCTTTTTACTATATACGCATTAAAATCCATCATGAAGGGCCCGAAACTAATTACGTTTTCCTCCGTGGAATACTTAAGTTCTTTTATATCGGAAATTCGACGGAGGATGGCCCTGATTCTTGCGACGAGAACTTTCGGGGAGAACGGTTTGTTTACAAACTCATCAGCCCCGATTCCAAGACCCATGATCATGTCTTCATCGGCCTCCCGTGCAGAGACGATCACCACCGGTACTGAACTGTTCTTCCGCAGCTTCTGGAGGAACTCAAAGCCATCGATACCCGGCAGATTGATGTCCAGTATCACAAGATCAAATTTATTGTTTAAAAACTTAAGCAGCCCCTCCTCGCCCGATTCGCAGATAACAGTTTCAATACCTTCCTTGCGAAGGTAAAGGCTAATGAGTTCCGCCATCTCGGCCACATCTTCAACAACCAGAATCCGCGCTTTCAAGGTATACCCCGCCGCACCGGATTAACCGCCAAGCTCCTTTTTCCTGTCCTCCATCCGTTTGATGAGGGTATTAATCATCCTCTCTCTTCTCTCCTGGGGGGTGATCTGCCTCTGCTGTCGAGTCTGATCGCCCGGCTGATTTCCAGCGTTGCCTGTCCCGGGGAATTGGGACGTACCGGCCGGATTATTACCAAACTGTGAGCGCAGCTTCTCTATCATTTTCTCCCTTTCACTTTTCACTTTTGCCCATTCGGCCTTCTGTTCTTTTGTTAATATACTTTCCACCGTTGAAAATATTTTCTTGGCCTTCGATGGATTCGGAAAAGGATTTTCCTTAAGGTCGAAAAAAATCGGCAGGAGTTGATTTAGTTGTGCTTTGTTAAGGTAGAGCTTCGGGTTAACATCCGGTATCATCATACGAAACATGGCCCCACCGCCTGATGATGACTGCGCCTGTTGTGCCGGCGGTTGGGGAGGGAGAAAAATTGAAAGTTCTGCAACTATGTTTTCAACCGAGAAACTTGTGCTGTCAGGTGCTGGTGAGGTTTGTCCCTGCTGGGAATAGCCGAAAGTTATTCCGATAAGAAATAACAGCATGGCCGCAATAATAATCTTTAATTTTTTCATTCTACCGATTACTCCTTATTATTCGAAATGAAGCGCCTGGATGGGATCCATACGTGATGCCTTTCGTGCCGGATATATTCCGAAAAAGATCCCTACCAGTATTGAAAAACCGAGGGCAAGACCAACGGTACTAAAGGATATGATGGTCGGCATGTTGCCAAATTTAGTTATAAGCCGGGCGGCGACCGAACCAAAAATCCACCCCAGCAATCCGCCGGTTAATGAGAGAATAACCGCTTCAGTCAGGAATTGAAAGAGGATATCCTTCCGCTTGGCGCCGATGGCCTTTCGAATACCTATCTCCCTCGTCCTTTCCGTAACGGAGACAAGCATAATATTCATTATTCCAATCCCCCCGACCAGCAGAGAGATCCCCGCGATACTTGCCAAAAGCATGGTAAGAGTCGCCGA
>JBFMGN010000303.1:0-4894 GCA_040752435.1 Spirochaetota bacterium | reverse complement strand
AACTTTCAATCCTCGAGTGATAAGGATGTTACTTTAATATCCAGATCCTGTTCTTAAGGCGAGATGCTGGAACTCCTCTTTAATTTAACAATCGCCACCGAAACCGGGATTATTATTCTCGCCCGCCTATGAAACATGGGGGTTCCGGTCCATGGTATGGCAGTCAATACGGCATAATCTGTTTTTCCCCCCTCCGTTTCTCCTTAAAATATTCTACAACCCTTGAGTCCTGTGTGTACAGACGGCTTTAATCAATAATTGAGCCAATTTCAAAAATCAAGGAAAATTAGCCACGGAAACATACGGAAAAACACGGAAAAAGTATTAATGGTGGCAGCCTTCCGTGTCTTTCCGCGGATTCCGTGGCTAATAACAATTGGAGCCGGTTTCTGATTGGCCACGGAACCCGCGGAAATATGCGGAAAAAGTGTTAATGGTGGCAGCCTTCCGTATCCTTCCGCGGATTCCGTGGCTGCCCAATATGCTTGCCCTGGCTCCCAGCCCTCGAAGGGGGTCTCGCCCTCGAAGGGGGCTTATATTTTGAAAGAACCTCAATTGAAAAGAAAAAATGCAAAAATAATAAATAGAAAGTTCAATTATCAATTGATTATACCACCTCCATCTGAAGGGTCCGCTAAGACCTTGAAAACTCTTTATGGTCATACTATAAAAGTGATAGACGAAAAAATATGGAAGTATATACAACTGAGGCCGAATATATCAAGGCGGTACAATCGAGAGCAGTGCTGCCGGTGGGGTTCCGGGCGGCAAGTATTCCCCTTACATTTTCTCCGATGGAAAGACCGGTACATAATCCTCTGCCTATGTCTTTGAACGTGATTCTTCTTGATAACGCCACTCCGTCGTTTGGAGGGGTTTTTACCCGGAATAGTTTCCCAGGGGCGCCCATTTTGATCAATAAAACAAGGCTTTCCCAGCGAGCAATGCGGGGAGTGCTCATAAATAATAAAGTTGCCAACGTATGTGCGGAAAACGGCGTAGAAGACGCCGAACTGCTTCTAAATAACCTGGCTCGTCTTATAAGAGCGGCTAAGGGAAGTGAGGTTTCCGGCGAACAATTTTTTTCCGCCTCAACCGGTATTATCGGCTGGAAGCTCCCGGTTAAAGAGATTTTAGAAGCGTTACCCCGGCTGGTGGACCATCTCGGCTTAGGTGACTTACAGGCTGAATCCTTCCACGGGGGAAATGATAGAGCTTTGCGCTCCATTTTTTCCGTGGCTAAGGGAATAATGACGACGGATGCATTCCCCAAAGTGAGGGCGGCGAATGTCGGAAGCGGCAGAATTGTAGGCATTGCAAAAGGGGCCGGTATGATTGAGCCGAATATGGCGACTCTGCTTGTCTTTTTGATGACGGATCTGGCTGTGGAGCGGACGCTCTTGCGCCGGGTTCTCCGTGATGTCATTGCCGCAACTTTTAACCGGATTTCAATTGACGGTGATCAAAGTACCAGCGATATGGTTCTTCTGTTCAGTTCCATGAAAAAATCCGCCGTATCCGAAAAAGAGTTTAAAGACGGCCTTTTTTCCGTGTGCAGGCACCTGGCCTTCGACATCGTACGGAATGGAGAAGGGACGGGCCATGTAATACGCGTGAAGGTTAAAGGCGCTTCCAATGCAGAGACCGCTTTGGGAATCGGGAAGTCCATTATCAATTCACCTCTGGTAAAGACAGCCGTTTTTGGGAACGACCCGAATGTCGGGAGGATTATCATGGCTGTCGGTGATTATACCGGAAATAAATTCATCTCCCTTGTACCGGAAAAAATTACCCTTACTATTGGCGGAGAGATAATCTTTTTAAACGGTTCCTTTCATCTGAATGCCGATACTGAAAATTATCTTAACCATTACATGCAAGATGCCAGCTTAAAAACAGAATGCAAAAATTTTCCGGAACATGAGAGATGTGTGGATATTACTGTAGATCTCGGTCCAGGAAAAGGCGAAGCTGAGGTTGTGGGGAGCGATCTGTCCTATGAGTATATAAGGGAAAATGCCGATTACAGGACGTAAGGAGTCTTCATGGAGATTGAGAGAGCTTCCGAACATATTCGTGTTTGCAGGGAAGAGATTGCAAAAAGAGTAGTCGGTCAGAAAACAATGATTGACGGTATGCTCATGGGTATTCTTGCGGGAGGACATATCCTGCTCGAGGGAGTACCGGGGCTGGCAAAAACCCTGGCTGTCAGGACTTTGGCCGAAGTAATTGATGCCGGCTTTAAACGGCTCCAATTTACCCCGGACTTACTGCCGGCCGACCTGATCGGTACAATGGTGTATCGCCAGCAGACGGGTGAATTTCTGCCGAGAAAGGGACCTGTTTTTTCAAACATCATCCTGGCCGACGAGATCAACAGGGCTCCGGCCAAGGTTCAATCCGCCCTCCTGGAGTCAATGGAAGAACGGCAGGTAACAATAGGCGATACGACGTTTCCCCTGCCTGCTCCTTTTTTCGTTCTGGCCACCCAGAATCCAATTGAACACGAAGGCACCTACCCCCTGCCTGAAGCGCAATTGGACCGATTTATGTTGAAACTAAAAATCGGGTATCCTTCTATGGAAGAAGAACGTGAGATCCTTAAACGGATGGGGGTAGAACGCCCCATTCCGGTAAGAAAAATTCTTACTTTCCAGGATCTGCAATATTTAAAAGATACGGTCTCCATGGTTTTTGTTGATGACAGAATTGGAGAATATATCGTTTCTCTGGCCGCGGCTTCAAGAAACAAAGATAAGTTTATCGAATACGGCGCGTCTCCCCGTGCCTCTATCTATCTGCTTCGCTGTGCCAAGGTTCATGCCCTGTTTGAAAATAGAACATTCGTAATTCCGGAGGATGTGAAGTCCGTCGCGGCTGATGTGCTTCGCCACCGAATCGTATTAACCTACGAAGCGGAATCTGAAGAACTTCAACCGGATGACGTTATAAATCAGATTCTTGAATCTGTCCCAGTTCCCTAATGGCTATGGACAGCGCAACCCTGCTTTCCAAAGTTAAATATATCCACCTTGTATCAAACAAACTCGTTCAGAGCATTTTTGCAGGTAATTATCGCTCCCTTTTCAAAGGTCCTGGAATTGAGTTTGATGAGGTCAGGAAATACGTGGAAGGCGATGATGCCAGACTGATTGACTGGAATGTAAGCTCCCGGTTAAGCGGGGTATATACCAAAACCTTTAAGGAGGAACGGGAACTCATTCTGTTCTTGATACTCGATATATCGGCCTCTCTTTTTTCCGGTTCTTCGGACAACCTGAGAATTGAGGCCACGGTTATTCTTTCATCCCTCCTCTCCTTTGCGGCTGTCAGCAATAATGACAGGGTGGGCGCGATTTTTTTCTCCGATAGGATTGAACATTGGATTCCACCGAGGAAAGGGAAGAAGCATGTCTTAAGGCTTATTCGCGATTTGCTGGATATTCAACCGGAGGGGAAGGGTTCAAATTTAAATCTTGCCCTGAAAACCGTTAATGAATCTCTCAAAAGGCCCGGAATCTGTGTAATCCTATCAGATTTTAAAACGAGGGTAAATTATAAAGAGCTTGCCCATCTAAGTAGAAAACACGATGTGATCGCCGTAAAAATTATTGATAAAACAGATGAACAATTTCCAGCTTCCGGTCTGCTCGAAATGCAGGATCCTGAAACCGGGGATATGATCTTGGGTTATGGAAAGTCAGCCCGGTTTCGGAAAAGCTATTCCGACTTTTGGAATGAGCAGCATGAAAGTTTAAGGCAGGAACTCCACAGATGCGGGGTGGATACTCTTATTATCCGCACTGATGATGATCCTGTGGGAAGACTGCTTTCATTTTTTAAGGGCAGGAAGAAACGGTGAAAAGAGCCTTCTCCCTATTTTTCCTGTTCGCGTGCGCCTGTTTAGGCCTCTACGCGGAGGCCGGTTACGTTTTGAAGAGAATCGTTTTGCTTCCTCCGGAATTTTATGTTGGAGATAGGGTGGAGTTACGAATCCGAATCTTTCCTGAAGCAGGGAAAAAAGTCTCTGACCTTGAAAGTCTGCCTGACGTTTCATGGATTAAAATTCACAGTGTTACCGTTCTTCCGTATGGTAATGAAACGGAAATACGGATCAGCTTTTCTCCTTATTCTACGGGGGTCAGAACGCTGCCGGCGCTTAAATTAGGAGATATAATCCTCGATAATATCAAAATCAAAACTGATTCTCTGCTGGAAGGGAAAAAAATTTCCTTTAAAGGATTGCGGGAACAGAAACTTCTGCCTGGAACCAGGCTCTATTTGCTGCTTTTCGTGGGCTTGATTCCGGCCGCGGCGCTTATTTCAATTCCCATATCCAGGGCGGGAAGCAGGGTTTTCAGAAAGATAGCCGCCCGGTATAGGAAGAAAAAACCCTTACGTATTTTTCAGAAAGCCATGGTTTCTCTCCAGGAAGATCTCGGCCGGCTGGAAGGCAGGGATTTCTACGCTTTCTTATCAAAAGAATTAAAAAGATATCTTTCCGCAAAAACAGACATCGGCTGCATGTGTAAAACCACCAGGGAAATAGAAGAACAGCTCCTTAAAACCTGTCTAGACCAACCTTTATACACCCAGTTTCTTTCTCTTTTTTCCTTTGGAGATGTCGTTAAATTCGGTGGGCGGGATGTTTCCCTTGCTAAAAAGCGGCAGGATGTTGAAGCGGCTTTGACGGCCGCCTCTTCTTTCGAACTTCTGTTTTCGAAACAAATCTCAAGGGAGGAAACCGGTGTGGACATTTGAAGTTCCAGCCTTTCTGTTACTGGTATTACTCCTTCCTGCAGGTATCTTCTTGCGGCACTTTTGGAAAAGAAGGGGTTCTATTGTAAAATTCCCCTTTCGGATTTGGAACGGCGATGGTTTCCGGCCCTCACAA
>JBFMGN010000302.1:0-4901 GCA_040752435.1 Spirochaetota bacterium | reverse complement strand
ATTGAAAAGATTCGGAATGTTCTTCTCCTGGTTTCCAAAAATCTTTTATGGGTGAATGATAAAGAAAAATAGCTACAGTCCTCGGATGAGCGGTTAAACCCAAAGCACGAAATCCATTTAATATAACTGTATTAGATACTGTAATTTTTTTTCCGGCCGTATCATTATCAAAATCCGGCCCACCAGCAAAACCAAAAGAATCAATAACCTTTTTTCTATCATTTAGAGATACCACACTTGTATACTTATCAGGGTTAAAAGCAAAAAGCATGGTATTTATAGCGTTAGCGCTCTTACCCGTTAGACCATTTTTTCTCCCCTCATTAATTTTATATAGTTCATCAATAAGCTTGTCTCTTACGCCGTCGTTGTTTTCAACAAAGATTTTATTCAACAATTCATGTAATTTGCCGTGTTGTTTTATTTCTTTAAACATTCTGCGCCAAGCACCCTGAGGGATCATAACCTTAGCAACAGCTTCATCTGCTTTCGTATTACCTTTTCCATTTCTATCCAAAATTCGTATTACTTGGTCAACTTCTGATTCACTTATCTCTTTTATACTACCATTTAATATTTTATCATTCCAAAAACTGCGAAATGCTTCACTATGCTTCTTCCAAATAATATTTTTTGTTTCTTCGTCATAATTCTTTAAAAAATCATTAAATAATCTTATTATTTCTTCTTTACGCATAAGCGTCTCTCTTTCGCCATTATTCCGTTTAATCTATTTTTTATTTATTTGTCTCATATTTTTTCAAATAATTTCTACTATTTTTTAAGGCTTCGGAAAATTACCCTTTAGGTTTATTATACTACTAATTTCTATTATAGGCGGCGGAAAAATTATGTCCTTAGGTCTTTAGATTTAGACGGCAATTTCTTGGCATTAGCCGAAAATCTCCCGAAAATTCCCCGAAAATCCCCTAAAATTTCCCTAAAATTGAGTTTTTTAGTGCGGAGTTAGATTTTTAATGGGCTGGCTGGGCTTTCGGATATTTTTTCTCTAATTCAATCAAAAAAGAGAATAAATCTGTCATATTTTCCGCTATCTCTCTGGCATCTTCTAGAGATAAAGGAATAGGGCTATACGGTTGCCAAACTTTAATAGTTTTTTCTAAAAATTCTTTATCAAAATAGCTTACATTACCCAACTCGTTATCCCTTCAAATTTAAATTGATTATTGACTTTTGATTGATGAATTTTGGATTAAACACCGCTAGTATTTAGTCTAAACTAACATTTAATTTTTTCAATTCCGTATCAATCCAGCTTTGAGCGTCTTTTTCGCTTTTGTCAATCGCCATTTCGACGCCGCGCTTGGCGATGTCGAGAAGGCGCTTTGACAATGCCTTTGCGTCATACATCTCTGTGATTTTCTTTTTAATATCGTTCTGAATCCCTGTGGGTAAGTCCGGCAAGATAATCCGCTTAAATTCGTCGTCACCGATAGCGGTCAAGATCGTGCCAGGGCAACCCTTTTTAAGCTGTAATTGTCCAACCGGCGACTTGAGTAAAACAAGCAATGTTTCGGAATTTATCTTTTCGGAATTAATAACAAAGAAACCTGTTGAGCATAAAGCTTTATCTAAATCATCATTTATCAAAGCAACACTTGAAAGAGCCCCTTCAATAGTCGAAACAATAACATCTCCAGTATTAACCTTACGTCTCGCCCGAGTAGGTAGCTCTTTGCCCAAAACCTCAATAAATCTGTTTATATTGCCATTGGCAGAGATATTTGCAAGCTCGATATAGCGATAAGTTACTTCATCCTTTGGCTGGAAGTTCTTGTCTTTTACCCTGACAACTTCGCCTAATGACCTATGGCTTTTTTTGTATTGCTTGATGTGATCCACAACCTCATCATATTTTGGCTGGAAATATTCAGCATCTATGCGCTCGCTGGCCTGCGCGTTGGAGAAGTTCTTGACAAAAGATAGGCGATGTTTCGGCTTCCAACTCAAAAGGCCAAGCTCGGAAAGTAAGGTATTTTCCGCTTCCCGATATTGCCGTTTTGACGCTTCTGCATATTTAAAACATATTTCCATGAGGTAAGAAATAAAATCTTGAAATGACGGCTCAAAACACTGCACCAGAACACTTTTCACTGATTCTTTATCAATACTTAATGGCACTGCACCCGTGATTCTTTGTTCAAGCTGAAGATGCCCATATTTACAGGTAAGATACACATATAAAAAGCAATTATTTGATAGCTTATTGGAACGAAACATAAACTGATTCATGCCAAGCGTCATGGTTCGTTTCAATGGTGGAACAATATAAACCTTACCTGCATTACCAATTTTATTAACTATTACTTCTGTGCCAAACACTTTTGATTTCGCAAGAAAATTATATGCATGCTCATCAACATAAATACATCTGTTTCGTAGTCATCTTTTTCAAGATCAACCGTCCTAATCATATAAGCATGGCTTTTTTCTGTAAGTAATTTCACATTATCACGGAGGCTCTCATAGCTACCGTTTGCATGATAATCTGTTAAAAGACTTATGCAGTTACGTAGCTCAACGTATTTTGACGCCTTTATTTTATTTTCAACTGATAGGTATTCAGGCTTAAAATATTCGGCGTCAAACCTAAATTGCTTACTACACGCTTTTACTTTATTAAGACTTGCAATAGAAGTTATCATTTTCCATTTTTCCAAAAACTTAATCTTTCTTTCTTCGCCCAGTCAATAAATGCCTCCGCTATGCCATCAGGAAGCTCGCCTTTGTGATTATGTAAATCGTGGTCAATTATCAAATGGCCGTATTTATCCAGTTTGGGCTTGCCGACGCCATTCTTGACATAAACATAATCCCCCGAATTATCCTTACCCGCTTTCTCTGACACGCCAAAAAAGATAGGATAATCTTCTTTTTTCGGGCAGAGCTTTGTATCCCATTTCTGCACAAATAGAACACTGGTCTTTGTGCCGGTGTGAGGCTTAAAGGTATTACCGTGCAGGCCCACAACCGCCAAGATACGGGCTTTATCTGCGACAAATTCACGGATGTCCTTGTCTGACATGTTATTAAATCTTCCTTGGGGTAAAACTATGGCGAGGCGTCCCCCGGGCTTAAGAAAATCAAGATTACGCTCAATGAAAAGAATATCCCGACCAACCTTTGACTTAGGTTTTTTCTTTTCATTAAAACCGAGATCGTATTTGTGAATGATATTTGATTCTTTAATATCCCCGGCAAAAGGCGGATTGGCCATCAGAATATCAAAGAGAAATTCCTTGTTTGAATTGCGATCCGCCTTTAACGCCTCAAGTCGTCTGAACCCTGCGCCGTAGGTATCCCGCCAGTCGGGATTGTTCACTTTTTCATTCCAGCGGTCATAATCAAGTGTATTAAGATGCAAGACATTTGTCTCACCGTCACCAGCAATCAAGTTAAGCGTCCGGGCAACACGCACGACCTTTTCGTCAAAGTCGATACCGAATACTTTTAGAACATCATCTTTTTCTTCGGATGAAATCTCCGTATTTTCAAAAAGGTGCCCGGTAAGCTGAAAAATAGTATGCACAGTAAACCCGCACGAACCCGAGGCGGTATCAATCATATATTCGCCTCGTTGCGGATTAAGCATTTTGACGCACATATCAATCACGTGCCGGGGCGTGAAATACTGTCCCTTTTCTCCCTTTGAGGACTTGCTGACCAAGTATTCAAAAGCCTCATCAATAACTTGCAGATTGGAATTAAAAAGTTTTACGTCTTGAAGGCTGGAAACGCATATTGACAAATGCGATGGTGATAAATCAATTCGACTTTCATCGGAGAAGACGCCGGGCCACTTTTTCTTGGCTTCGTCAAACAATCTCTGAATCTTTTCTTTTAACTGTGCGTCGGTCTGACCGGTATTCCTAAACTCTAAAATACGAAAGTCACTATCATCGATGTCTCTTAAAACTGCTTTTAGTTTCTCAAAGTTACCGATTTCGTCCGCTTTCAGCTTCCTCTTAACCGTCCGGTCAATGATGACTTTATCATCTTTACTTTTTGTCTCGTCGTATAACTTCGTGAAAATAAGCTTAAATACTTCCTCGAACACATCCACGCCTGCATTGGCGAGAACTTCATCTTCCATGTCTTCAATCTTGGTCTTTAAGGTTATTCTATCATTTAAGAGGGCGTCTTTGACGATTAAATCCCTCCACGTAAAACGTTCTTTCAAAATATCTTCAAGTGTCTGATCCGATTTCGGAATGTCGGTAATATCCTCAAAGAAATTCGGGTCTTTGCGGTTATAGTGGGAAATCTGTCCGCCATTTGACCAAACGCCGATCGGGGCTCCAGTAGCGTTACAGTAAGATTTAAGTTGTTCCTTGCCGTCTTTGAGCTTCGGCTTCTTAACTTCAACGATGATATATTCAACAGTAGGCCTGTCTTTATCAAAGATGACTATGTCGGCAGACTTTGTTTCCCGACCAAACTTGACAGGATGCTCAAAGCGTATTCTTTTTTTGGGATAGCCGTAATCATTTATGAGCTTAACAGCATATAACTGGCGGACAATTTCTTCCGGTTTGAGCTGAACTTCTTTTTCTCGGATAATGCAGTCAACGTAAGGCTTATTTTTAATAACCTTTATTTTCGCCTCAAGAGCCTTAATGTCTTTCTCAGTAAACAATGCAAGGTTGTAACTTGATTCTTTAAGGATTGATATGAGCGTTATTTTATCTTTTCCGTTTACCATAACCATTTTTTCTCTACATTTTCTTAATTAATCATAAACAATATAACACCGTATACATACGGTGTCAATGGCACAAAAAATATGTCAAACTATGTCTAATTATGACTATGGAAATAAGATTAAAACTGGGCTGGAGATTAAGACAACTGCGGAAAAAATATGGTTATACTCAACAAAA
>JBFMGN010000301.1:0-4919 GCA_040752435.1 Spirochaetota bacterium | reverse complement strand
GGAAGCGTACAGCGGTTTCCAGATTTTTACGAACATATGAGGAGGCGGCAAATGAAATTGATTATCGCATATATTCAGCCCTATAAGCTGAATGATGTCAAACAAGAATTGTATAAAAATGAAATATACAAAGTATCGGTAACTAACGCCATGGGATGCGGCCAGCAAAAGGGGTATCACGAATCATACCGGGGCGTCGATGAAGAAGTGAACCTCTTAAAAAAGGTACGCCTTGAAATCGCGGTAAACGATAACTTCGTACAACCCACGATCGACGCTATAACCAGGGGAGCCCGCACAGGGGAAATCGGGGACGGCAAGATTTTCATCCTTCCCCTCGGCGAATGCATCCGCATCCGTTCCGGAGAAAAAGGACGGGAAGCAATCGGGTAACAAACTGGAAGTGATTGATTCCATGAAAGGTCCCACCGTCTAATCTTTCAGCGCACCGGCGGTAATACCCTTCTGTATCTGTTTCTGAAATGCAAAATAAACGATAAACATAGGCGTCGCGATGATTGTAAGCGCGGCCAGTTTAAGGGTGAGTTGGGATGAGTGTTTGGTTGAAAACACATAAAGACTGGTGGTAAGGGGTCTTAAGTTGTCTGTCTGAATCATTACAAAGGGTAAAAGGAATTCATTCCACACGTTGACCGTCGTGAAGGTTATAACCGTCACAATTATTGCATTTCCAATGGGCAAAATAATGTACCAAAATATCTGGAATGTATTTGCACCCTCAATCAGAGCGCTGTCTTCGAGGGAAGAAGGTAATGTATCAAAAAAAGCCTTCATCAGTAAGACGGCAATGGGAAGGCCAAGGGCTGCCGCCGGCAGGATAACGGAAGCGAGGGTATTCAAGATTCCCATAACCTTAAACTCTACAAACATACCAACCAGGAAACTTTGAATGGGGAGAATGAGACCGATAAAAAAAGATACATAAAGGAGTCGGCGGCCGGTGTATTCAAGACGGGAAAATGAAAAAGCTGCCAGAGAAGCAAGAGCTACCACCAGGAAAACCGATGCGGCGGTGATAAAAGCAGATATAAGAAAATGGTGCCCCAGCCGTGCCATTTTGAATGCAGTAATATAATTTTCGAAATGGAGGGCGCTGGGCAACCCAAGGGGTCGGTTGATGAAATCCGCCATGCTCCTGGCGGAAGAAATATACATCCACACAATCGGGAAAAGGTAAACGATAAGGATGATCGTAAGAAGAATCGAAAGAATTGACCGTGGGAGAATTGTCCCTCCTTCCTGCATACCGCTACGGTGCTTCATCCCTTCAATACTCCTCTGCTTCACCGATGAAAAACTTATTCACAAAATTTATTATCACCATGATTACAACCACTACCACGGTCAGGATCATCGAAATCGCCGAGCCATAGCCTATATCCTGGTTTTCGAAAAAAACCCGAACCAGGAGTGTCGGCAATACAATACCTGATTCCATGGGATCCCTCCTCAGCATAATTTGAAAAAGATCGAACCCTTTGAAACCGCCGGTTGTCACAATTAGAAGGGAGAGCATGATAAGATTCTTAATCAGGGGTAACTCGATTTTAAGGTAAATTTGAAGTGGGGCGGCGCCGTCCAGAAGGGCGGATTCAATTACCGATGAAGGCATCCGCGACAAGCCGGAATAGAATATTGTCATAAAAAAACCGGAGAAAAGCCAGCCTGATACAACGGAAACGGAAAACATAGTATATGGATATCCGAGCCAGCTTATCTCGTTCCCTCCTAAATATGTAATCAGGCTGTTGATCAACCCTGATTGGGTCGCATAAATCTGACGCCAGAGAACTCCGACTACGATTGACGGGAGAATGAGGGGCGAGAAAAACAGGCTTCTATAGACGATTGATTGTTTAAGGTGGTTTACAAAACCTGCAAGGACAAGCCCCACACCAACTTCGAGAAAAATCGTGAATAAGATATAGAGAAAGTTGTGTATAAAGGCTTTCCCCAGAGTCGGATCAGAGAAAGCGCGAAAATAGTACTTCAAGGTTCCGAATCCGGTAATATTGAATCTTCTCCACTCGGTGAAACTGAAGATGACCGTGAAAAGTGTCGGCAATACAACAACAATCGTAAAAAGGAGTACCGCCGGGACGGCAAACACAATATACCGATTATTTTTTCGGATCATATATCAGAGATACTTTTAAGCCGCAGATACCTTCTTAAAAAAAGACAGGATCTTCGCCTCGCAGTTGGAAGATCCTGTCCATTGCCGTTTCGTGCTGCGCTATCGCAGATGATCGACCTTCGTGTCTACTTCTGCCAGCGCCTGTTCAGGCATCATATCGTTTTCAATGACCTTTGCTATTGCCTGATAGAGCGCCGCTGCCATTTCCAGATTGTAACCCGTATCCGGCGGGGATACGACCGTTTTGGTAGCCCCCGTCATTTTTTTGACTTTCGCCACATAGGGATCCGATTCATCAAGAGTATCTTTGACCGCGGGGAAGTCCCCAAACTTCGCGAATTCCTTTTGATACTTTTGGGAATTCATGAGCTTTAAAAACTCAAGTGCCAGTTGCTTATTCTTTGTCTTCGCGTTAATAAGGAAGCCTGTATTCAGACCCATATAGGAGGATTGATCCCCTTTGCCCCCTTCAAAGGCGGGCAGGTTGAAGAAATCGAAATGCGCTTTCTCAGGATCAGGGGCAGATCCCGGTATTACTTCGGTTTTAAACCATGTACCGAGCGGATACATGGCGGAAGAATTGTCGAAAAGCCGCGCAAAGCTGGGATCGTATTCCAGGGTATTCAGATCTTTATTTATATAGCCCATTTTACCGAGGTCATAGGCAAACTGCAGCGCCTTAACAAAATCCGGATTGTTGAATTTAGTACCTGGTTTAAGGCTTAAGATATCATCTGCTTTTTCATCGCCGGCCCACCGTGAAAGGAAGAGTCCGGCAAAGTTGCCGGCGACCCATGCGTCGGAGTTGCCCATCAAGATCGGGGTTATGCCGGCCGCCTTAATTTTCGCACAGACATCGAGGAATTCATTCCACGACTTCGGAACCTTGAGGTTCAGCCTTTCAAAAATGTCCGTATTATACCACATCATTATAGTAACATCCTGATTCGTGGGGAGCATATAAACTTTCCCCTCGAACTCCGCTCCGCTCCAGGCGGATGGTTCTATAACAGACCGAAGCTCGTTAGCAAGGGATGTGATATCCAAAGCCTCACCGTCACGGGCATGGTTCCGCACCCGGTTGCCTCCCCATTCAAAATAAATATCCGGCGGTGTTGAGCTTTGCAGTAAAGAGGGTAGTCCCTGGAACTGGTAATCATCACCGGAAGACCGGTCCCAACTGACTTTTACTCCGGGATGTTTTTCTTCGAACTCGGCGATCATAGTATCAAGGATTTTTATCTTTTCGGGGCCTTCCGCCGAAGAACCTATTCTAAGAATCCCCCCCTTACCCTCTTGGGAACCTCCCGCAAAAACAGAAAAAGCCGTAAGTGAAATAAGTATTCCACTGAGAATTATACCAAGCGTTTTCGTCATCATTTTCTCCTTATTTGTCATAGTTTTGATACGTATAATTATATTGTTCGGTAATATAATTTGTCAATAATTAATTTAATTATTATTTTAAGTATTTTCTTTTTTCTTATTTCAAGTTACACTATTCCCGTATATAATACAAAGATAGCTGCAAAAACGTTGTAAAGGAAACGTCTATGAGAAATGAAGAAAAAAAAGAGATTTCAGCCCTGCATGAACTGTTTCCGATTCCAAACATCGAAGAGTCGCGCCGGCTCCTCTGCATTCAACCGCACCCTGACGACACCGACATTGCCTGCGGGGCGACCATTGCGCGCTTAGCCGATAGGGGAATTGAAGTAATTTATCTTACAATTACCGATGATGCAGCCGGTTTTACAACCCATAAGTTTTCCTTAAAACAGCGAAAGCGGATCCGGAAGGAAGAACAAATTGCAGCCGGAACATGGCTCGGTGTAAAATCATACTGGTGGCTGGACTACCCGGACGCGGGAAACTGGTCTCGTTTTAAGGCCCGCAATAAAATAATAGGTATACTCAGAAAAGTACGGCCGGATTTTATCCTTACTGTGGATCCCTGGCTGCCCTACGAGGCTCACCGGGATCATGTAAAAAGTGGATCAGCCGCGTGCGAAGCGGCTATTCTGTGCGACCTCCCCTGCGTCGCTAAATTTGACCCGGAACAAGATACAGCCTCTGTTTCCATACGCGGGATCGGCTTTTTTTTCACCTCCCGGCCGAATGTTTTTTTCGACGGCAGCGCTTATAAAGAAAGGAAACAAAAAGCGATAGCGGAACATGCATCCCAATTTGACAAAGAATCCCTGCAAGGATTGTATCAATATGATGAGATCCGCGCTAAATTACTCGGTAAATCTAATGGTTATGCCTATGCAGAAGGACTTAAAGTGGTAAACCCCAGGATGCTCCACGCTTTCACAGAGATTCCGGATAGAGAAATAGCCCGACTTAAACCTTTAGGCTTTGTCGGACTGTATTAACGTGTGTCGCATGCTGCGACACCGTTTTTAGTGGAATAGCATAATTAAAACAAGTATTAAAATAACTATTGACAGAATAGTTATTTTATCAATAGTATTACTGGTTTGCTGGAAAACAACAGATGGAGTAAAAAGCATGAGGAAACTGGCACTACTCGGCGGTACCCCAGTAAGAACCGCACCTTTTCCACTTTGGCCTCGGTATGACGAAAATGAAAAACACGCATTAATGGAGGTCCTTGAAAGCAGAAAGTGGGGCACAATCGGACCAAAAGTACAAGAGTTCGAAAAAAAATTCGCTGCATTCATCGGGGTACGCTACGCGCAGAGTGTATCCAACGGTACGGTCTCCCTCGAGGCGATTCTCCGCGCAATGGCGGTCG
>JBFMGN010000300.1:0-4927 GCA_040752435.1 Spirochaetota bacterium | reverse complement strand
GTTGAATCCGGAACATTCTTGTTAGGCGCCAGAGCCCCTGACCCCTTATTAAACTGTGTCTGAGAACCGACCGCTGCAAGACGCCCCAGGACTTCCTTGGCTGCGTTTGGGTTCTTCGCGTCTTTCGGAAGAACAACGCCATCAATCGGCCCCACCGCTACATCCGGAACACCGGCCTTAACCACCGGGAATGGGAAGAAATCGTAATCCTTTCCTGCTTTCCAGCCGATCTGATTGTCCAATTGCATGAACCAGGTGCCCATAAGGGTCATAGCAGCTTCACCTTTCCCTACCATGGTACTTGCTTCCGCCCAATCGTAAGCATTAGGGCTCTTGTTGAAATATCCCTTATCCAGGCATTCTTTCCAGAGCTCAAAAGCCTTCACGACTTCGGGATCGGTGTATGATGCTGTTCCGTTCATTAGCTTCGCCCTGTATTCAGGTCCGGCGGTCTTAAGAAGCGGATAATCAAGCCAGAATTGGGCAGGCCATCTTTCCCGGGAACCGAGGGCAATCGGCACCATACCGCTCGCCTTTAGTTTTGCGCAGACAGCAAGAAATTCATCCCACGTCTTCGGAGGAGTCACTCCGGCTTTCTGAAATACCGCTTTATTGTAGAAAAACGCGACAAAATGCTGTGTCAGCGGCATAAAATACTTATGTCCGCTGTAAGTACAGCCCTGCTGGACCGCGGGTGGGAACAGGTCGTTCAGTTTGTTTGCTTCGAACACATCATCGATCGGCGCGAGTCTTCCTGAATCAACAACGAACTGCACCCTGGCACCTGCCCAATAGGCGAAAAGATCAGGAGGATTTCCGCCTGCCAGCATAACCCGGATACTGGTTTTGAATGCTTCATGATCCACCGGTGTATGGGTAAGCAGGTAGCCGGGGGTTTCCTTGTTAAAGGTGTTCACCAAATCATCAATACCTCCGGCAAGGGTACCCGAGAAATAATGAAAGAAGGTTACTCGTTCAGGAGCACCTTTCGTACCACTGGACGTTTCTTTGGCCCCAGCAGAAAATCCGAGGACGGGAACCAACAGCGACACTGCGATAAAAAAGCTCACCAAAAAAGGACGCTTGTGTAACATCTTGACCTCCTAAAAATAACATTAACGTTAATGTAAACCCAGTATATTTCCAGTCTCTTCAGATGTCAAGATCTTTTTATTTTTTCCATTTATTTACATGTTACGCGCTAAAATGTAACAAAAATGCTTGATATTTCGATCGAATCTCAGTAACATGGGTAAATGAAAAAAGAGAATTCCTATTTTTTTACATGAACGTTCATATATGAAGATAATCTATGGCCTATGTACGTTTGAAAGAAATAGCTGAGAGAGCCAATGTATCTATAAACACTGTCAGCCGAGCACTTAAGGATAAACACGATATCGGTATAAAGACCAAAAAGCGCATTCATTCTATTGCTGAAGAGCTTGGATATATCCCACATGCCACTGCATCCAGCCTTCGTTCAAAGTGTAACCGTACCATCGGTGTAGTCATTACACACCTCGATAATGCCTTTTTCTCCAGTATTCTCCAGGGGATCAACGATGCCATCGTTAATCATGGATTTACAATCCTAACCCTGAGCAGCAACGAAGATCCTGAAACGGAACAGCGAATTCTGCGGACATTAGCAGCAAATAGGGTGGCCGGCATCATTTTTGTGCCCTCACAAGACCTCCGAAATGTAATAGACTATGATAACCTCAGAGCCCCGCACATTTCTATTGTACGTCGGGGACCGGCAAACACACTGAATTACTTCATTACCGATTCCTATCGAAGCGGGGTTATTGCAGCACGATACTTTCTCAAAAAAGACCGAAAAAATCCAGCATATATCGGGTACTTTATGCCGGTGTCGTGTAATAAATCCCGTTTTGAGGGGTTTCGGGACGAATTAAAAGAAAACGGAATACTTCTGAAAGAGAAACAGATTTGTCTCTGTGATTCTAACCCGGATGAAGCCTATAAAACGACTAAGACAATAATAAAGTCGGTGAAGGAAATCGATTCCATTTTTGTGTATAACGATCAAATGGCTTTCGGAGTGCTCCGGGCCCTCTATGATCTTGGTGTACACATACCTCAAGATATATCGGTATTGGGACACGACGATATTGCCGAAGCCCGGCACTTTATCCCTTCCTTATCAACGGTCCGGGTCCCCAAATATAAACTGGGCTTCGAGAGTGCATCCTGCCTGGTAGAACTGATCCAAGAAGGCAAAGGGGTATCTAAGAATGTAGTATACAATCCGGAATTGATTGGCCGGGAAACTTAAAAACCACAGTGCGAACGACATCGGCTCCGGCCGATCCTGTTTGACTAAATTACATTCTTGCTATACCATCTGTAGAATTATGCAGGAAAAAATTGACATTTCAAACATGAATCCGGAGGCTGCCCGGGAATATGTCGTGGCATTGATAGCCACCCTTAAGCAAACAAAAGCCAAGAGACTGGAACTTGAAAAAGAATTTAAACTATGGGACGGAAGAGTAAAACTGGCCCAGGAGAAAAACCGGGAAGATCTTGCGATTCAGGCCAGAGCGAAAGCCGATGCCGTTCAATCGGATTTGACTCACATTCAATCTGAAGAAGCGGATATCCTCCGTGAACTGGGTATCGCTAAAGAGCAGCTTACAATGATAAAAAACCGCCCGGAGTTCACCGTCGACGCAGACCTTCTGCTCGCCCAATTCCAAATGATTCTCGGAGATGAGGATAAAAGTTCGGAAAAGTTTAAAGAGCTCGAAATAGACCAGACCTTTGACAAATTAAAAAAGTCGATGGATTCTTAAAGACCCGCAATGAGCATAGACATTATTGTTATATGACAAGATTGATATACCAGAATCTTGGGAACGGCATTCGGTATCCGCTTCTTTACGCACATAGAGGCTGTTCAACCCTGGCTCCGGAAAATACTCTTCCAGCCTTTCAATATGTTCTGGACTTGAAAATTCCGGGCGTAGAACTGGATATCCACATGTGCAAGTCGGGAGAAGTTGTCGTGACCCATGATCTTTCATTGAAAAGGGTTACGGGCTACGAAGGATTGGTCGCAGACACGGATTATGAAACAATCTCAAAGCTCGATGCGGGTTTCTGGTTTGATAAGAAGTATACCGGAACAAGAATTCCTTTGCTTAATGAAGTTTTTGAATTACTGGGCAAAAATGTTTATTACGATATAGAAATCAAACACCGCAAAATGAAAACCGGTCCATTGGAAAAAAAACTCCTGGAACTTATTTCAGAGTATGATCTTACCGAAAGGTGCATCATCTCCTCTTTTAATCCTTTTGCTTTAAGGGAGGTAAGAGCGCTGACCAGGGATATACAGGTTGCGATAATATATTCCAACCACGAGGATGTACCGGTTATTTTGAGAAATGGTGAAGGTCGCCTTATTTCGAGCTGTGAAATTTTAAAACCCCACAGCCCAAAAGTAAATAAACTCTGGATGTTTGCCTACAACACCATGCTGAGATATCCGGTTCTTCCGTGGACGGTGGATGACGAAGACGAGGCCCGGTTCTTACTCGACCTGGGAGTACAGGGTTTGATCTCAAATGTTCCGGAAAAATTGTCGAAAATTATTCTTTCACGGCAGAGGCAGGACAATTAAGCCATTACCGGATGTCCCGTCCTTATGGAAGGCGGTCGACAATATCTTTTCCATAGGATCTTCCAAGTTCCTTGAAAGCGGCTGAAATAGCGCTTAAAGAATTGCTTCCCCGGCTGTTTTTAATTTTATTGTCCGAATACAGGATACTGCCCGTTTTTATGTCCGCCACTTTTACACTGCCCGTCACTTTAACGATATAATTATCGCCGGACTCACTGAAACTGTCGATCCGGGAGATCCCAAAAACAAGCCGATCGATTTTAGCGCCGTACAATTCTTTAACCCTGTTAATTATTTCAGTATCACTTAAACTAAGAATGGAGAAATCGACGGAAATCGGTACCAAATCGAAATCAGCTTCGGACAGGCTTTCCACTATACCAGCCGCCGAATCGCCGGCCTCAATCGGATTCCCAGCTTTGCCTACGTCCAGGACAAGGACCGCAATTGGAAAGGTGCTTGCACGTGAAATTGATTTGTAATTGAAAGAAACGCGTTTCCCCGCTGTAAGCTGTTCCAAACCTTCGATTGCGCCTTTGTATTTCTCCGGCAGATTTTCCAAGGCTTCCATGGGGGGACCCAAATCGAGGGACATTGTAAGTTTCTCGTCACCCACGAACCTGGGAATCGGTCGGCGAAAGGCGATAATCCCATTCCCATCGGACTGGAGGAAAGCTGTATCAGCTCCCATCCGGCCGTTTGAACGGAGTTCCAAATACACGACCCGGATCGGCACGCCCTTTAACCCAGGTTCTTCAGAGGAACCGCCCGCGGCAACTTTCAGCAAAAAATTTTCAGGGAAATCCTGGCCGACGTAGGTCTTTAAATTATCATTTAAGGGTATTAGATTGATCAGGCCGATAACATTCCTGGCCTTATTAATATTCCGCTCGAACTTGATATCGGCATTGTCAACACCCGCGGTTACCGCAGCCGCGGCAGCTTCCAGGTACTTAACTGCGGCTGCATAGTACTCGCCTGAACGGAATAGAATATCCCCTTCCCGTTCAGGGCCTGCCACAGCTTCCACCTGTTCGGCAAATACAGCTTTAATCCTCGCCTGCTCTTTCAGGAGAGTATCTTTTTTGTATTTCCCAAGAAGATACACAGTGACCCTGAGGTCAGTTTTTTCAACCCACTTGTCTTCAATGCGAAAATCTGTAATCTGAGCAAAAGAAGACTGGTTAATTTTCTCGGAAATTTCCGCCTGATACGTGTCGAGGGTCGCCTTCGCAGTGGAAGATGTTTCCGCCGTTATCTTAACCCCTATGAAAC
>JBFMGN010000030.1:0-13757 GCA_040752435.1 Spirochaetota bacterium | reverse complement strand
TTAGAAAAAGACCTTCACCCCTTTTTGACATACTACGCAAGTTATTATCTTAAGGCGTATACAAAAGCTATTCATCATTCAAAATCTGATAAAAAGGAATTTGGAGAATGGATTCATCCTGATATGGTGGGTTGTTATTTCCCCATTGAAGACTGGAAACCGGAGGTAGTTGAATTTGGTGTTTCAATTGGTAGCATAGCAATAAAACTTTTTTCTTTTGAAATCAAGAGAGAACTCACATTCGGGAATTTACGAGAATCATTTTTTCAAACTGTCTCAAATTCATCGTGGTCACACGAAGGATATTTAGTCGCAGCCGAAATATCCATTGATGAAGATTTTCGGGAAGAACTAAGGAGACTTTCATCTTCTTTTGGAATCGGAGTTATCAAAATCAACATAGAAGAACCAGACTCATCAGAAATATTATTTCCTGCAAAAATAAATAAGAATCTTGACTGGGATACGATAAACAAATTGACGATGAATCCTGATTTCAGAGACTTTCTGAAAAGAATAAAAACTGACATATCAAGCAAAGAAATAAGAAAAGAGAAATATGATAAAGTCTGCAATCAGGATGAATTGGTAAAAATAATCAAAAAGAATACATAAGATTCACAGCGTTGTATTTTTAAATTCATCAACGATTTCAATTATGTGTTAAAATAGATTATGAGTCCGACAATTTTAAAAGAAAAAGGGTATAGATTCTTTTTCTTCTCACGTGAAGGGTCACGCAGGCACGTTCATGTCATATGCCCTGACGGAGAGGCAAAATATTGGTTAGAACCCGAAATTGAATTAGCGAGAAACCATAAGCTATCTCGGGTTCAGTTGAAAGAAATCGAAAACTTGATAGAGGTGCATTATGATGAGTTCAAAAACGCCTGGAAAAAGCATTTCGACGGTTGAGGTTACGAACATTTCCAGTAACGGTGTGTGGCTCTTAACTGGAGACAAAGAGTTGTTTATGTCCTATGAAGATTTTCCATGGTTTAAAGATGCTCCAGTCAGAAAAATTCTTAATGTCGAGGAGCCACATGAGGGACATTTCTACTGGCCGGAACTGGATATAGACCTCACCGTTGAGATAATAGAACATCCTGAAAGATTTCCATTAAAAGCAAAATAGCACATAACAAATCACTTAAGAAGGACGTGGCGATACTGCCGCCCATGGTGCGGATCACCTACGAGGCTGATCTTACCGGCGGGGCAGCTTCAATCAGGTGGAAGAGACCCAGTACTGTCCGCTGCACGGTGACGATCTTTAAGGCTGCGGTCTGTACCAGGGCCAAAGGTTCCTGGTTCCAGCGGCAACCGGCTCGTTCGAGATGCTTGTGTGCATTTCGATCCTGATAACGTGCAAGCAGCGACAGGCTGCTGCGGCCATGCTCCAGCAGTATGATACGCCCATCTGCCCGGCAGACACGGCTCATCTCGCGCAGTGCGGCGATGGGGTCGGAGAAGGTGCAAGTGGACAAGGCCGATACCACTACGTTGAAACTTCCATCAGGAAAGCCAAGCGCTTCAGCGTCCATCACGTGGAAATCCACCTTCAGTCCAAGCCTGGCAGCCCGTTGACGAGCCATTTCCAGCATCTGAGGGCTGAGGTCGATGGCTGTGATCTCGCTGCCGGAAGGGAACAGGGGGAAGTTCGAGCCCGTGCCGCAGGCGACATCGAGGATTTTCCCAGACGCCTTGCGCATGATCTGCCTGCGCAGCCGAACAACACCGAGGATGTGATCAGCGAACCAAAGCTTGTGGTCATAGTCTTTCGCGAGGCTGTCGAAAGCCTGCTTTACCTCTTGTTTGGACAGACCGGGTTGTCTGCCGGTATTGAACGAGTCACCGGTGCGAAGTGGCTGTGACTGATATTTCGGCTGCATAAGACCTCCTCAAAATATTGTCAAACTAATACTTATGTTATATTATATAACATAAGTATGAATATATAACAATCTTGGGGAGATTTCAACCAGAAATTGACGGAGCGTAAAGTCTTTCGAAAGTATGAGAGTAGCAGTAAGGAGTATGACATGACTGAGAAAACGACGGTAACGAGGCACCGCCACGATTTGGACTGGCTGCGGGTGCTGGTGATTCTGGTGGTCTTCATCTTTCATGCGGGCCGCTTCTTTGATATGGGGGACTGGCATGTTAAGAACCCCACCAGGTACCTCGGAGTGCAGATTTGGACTACCTTTCTCGTCAACTGGATGATGCCGCTGATCTTTGTCATCTCCGGTGCGAGTACGTTTTACGCGTTGAGCACACGCAACACGGGCAAGTTCATCAAAGATCGCGTTCTGCGGTTGGTCGTGCCGCTGATCGTGGGTATGTTTTCCCATATCGCGGTGCAAGTGTACTTGGAACGAGTGACTCACGGCCAGTTCAGCGGCTCGTTTTTAGAGTGGCTGCCGGAATATTTCAACGGCTTCTATGTCTTGGGCGGCAACTTTGCGTGGATGGGATTACATCTATGGTACCTCGAAGTGTTGTTCCTGTTCAGCCTGATCCTGCTGCCGCTATTCCGCTGCTTCTTAAGCGATGCCGGCAAACGGCTGCTTAACACGATCGGGAATGGATTAGCCGCGCCAGGTGTAATCTACATACTTGCACTGCCGATCATGCTGCTGTTGGCTGTACTCGATCCCCGATCTCTCCTCGGCAATCGAGGCTTTGGAGGCTGGAGTTCTCTGATCTACCTGCTCTTCTGCGTATACGGGTTCATCATCATCGCGCACGACGGTGTGCAGCAACGCATTCAACAGGGACGCCGGGTGTCATTCACAATTGGTGCAGCCATGGTCGCCATCCTGATACTCGTGTGGGCTCCGCAGGGCGATGCGCCTTTCGGTACACCGCGCTTTGCTTTGATCGCGCTGCTGTTCGGTTTAAGCTCGTGGTGTTGGATTCTGGCGATTCTCGGCTTTTGCATGAAACATCTTACGCTCAGCACGCCGTGGCTGCCGGCGGCGAACGAAGCTGTACTGCCGTTTTACGTGATGCACCAGAGTGTGTTGATCGCCGTCGGGTATTTCATCGTACAGACGCCGCTGCCTGATCCGATCAAGTTCGTCGTTATTGCCGCGAGTTCGTTTGCGATCATCATCGGGTTGTATCAGATCGTGCGGCAATTCAACGTGCTGCGTTTCTTATTCGGAATGAAGCCGTTGCGCCGCGTCGAAGCAGGAAGAGACCTGCCGTGATCCGCGGCTTGAACTATGAACTGATGGGAACCTTCATAATCTGACGATCGCAGGGTAAAGGAGACGCCGTAAGAAAATGGGAAAAATCGATTTGAGGATCAGACGAACTCGCCGCCTCTTGGGTGAAGCTTTGGTCTCCCTCATTTTAGAAAAGGGTTACGAATCGGTCACCATCAAAGCGATCACCGACCGGGCTGAAGTAGCGTATATGACTTTTTTCCGACACTACAATAGCATTGATGACCTGCTAATGGAGGTACTGGAAGGAGGGCTGGCAGCACTGCGTAGTCAGATTAAATCTCTGGCGCAACAGGCGGCGGCCAGTGCGGATGAGGCGGAAGGGAAGCTGATCTTCGAGCATGTCCGGCAGAATGCCGACTTCTTCCGAATTTTGCTGGAAAGCCGGGGCGCTGCGCGCATCCGGAAGCGGGTCCGTGACACCATCGCCTCCATTTTTTTGGAAACGTGCCGCCCGCTCAAAGAGTCAGGCAGCTTTATTCCGGCTGAGGTGGCGGCCAGCCATATTGCCTCATCCTTGCTGGGCTTAATCGAGTTGTGGCTGGAGGGTAACATGCCGTATTCACCTGCGCACATGGGGCGGATTTATAGCCGCTTGATCACAGGTGCGACTCTGATTACCCTGGCCAACCCAGGCCGGTAAACGCGGGCTTCTCATAGAGTGTATAACAACTTGAAGGCCTTCTCCGCCCCGGGAGGGATGGCATCGATTGGCTCGGCTTTCAGGCCCGGGATACCTTCCGAGGCTTTACGAACCGCATCCGTGACCAGGATCTCCCAGGCCCTGGCCGTGTCCTCGCCGAGCTTGGCCGCCGCGTTCACCTCCGCCCCGAACACGTCATGGTCGCCGATCCGCAGCACGCGGCCGTAACCCAGACCCACACAGAGGAGTATCTTGTCCGTATCCGCCTTATCCTTGTTGTACAGGCTCACCGTCCTCTGCATCGCGAGGGCGCATTCGATAGCCTTAACGGCGCTGCGAAAGATGACCAGCAGACTGTCCCCCTCGCTCTTCAAGAGGATACCGTCGTAGCGGTCGATGCAGGGGACCAGCACCCGTTGAGATTCATAGATGGTCTGCAGGAAATGGATGATCCCGAACTCGGCCACCTTCCGGGAAAAACCCGAAAGGTCGGTAAACATGACCGCCCACTCTTCGCCGAACAGGTCCCAGATTCGCCCGTCAATGGCCTTCGTGTCGGCTCCCGGCTTCAGGCGTTCCTCGATGAGCTTCTCCAGGCGGTCCTGAGAGGCACTGGTTGCAATCTGAAAGGCATACGGCATGGCGTTCCTCCTTGCCTGTAGGGTCTCCGAGAGTGGCTTCCTTGTCAAGATCCAGACCGGTCAACCTCAATACTTGCCCCTGCTCTATACCATGTACAATTCAGGGCGAAAGAGTGTTCCTGATACATAAGAAGATGACCATGTTTTGGGCTAATCTTTTTCCTCCACATCAGTTTTTGTCCCAAGAAAAACAAGTCTTATCGTTTTTTTATATTCTTCCGATAAAAATTAATAAAAAATAGTTGCACCGCAATATGTAGTGTGTTATACTGATAGAAGGAGGTTTTTTTACACCATATATGGGGGTAGATTATGAGGTGCCCGCATTGCGGAAAGCACGCGGATAAGGTAATCGAATCGAGGCAGAATACCAGTGGGACATCAATCCGGCGCAGACGGGAATGTCTTAATTGTGGTTCTCGTTTTACCTCATATGAAAATATCGTCGAAAAGCAGTTAATGGTAATAAAACGCGATGGAAGACGTGAGCCCTTTGATCTTGGAAAACTGGAAAGGGGTATTCAAAAATCTTTGGAAAAAAGACCTGTTTCCCAGTCGGTGATTGAAGAGACGCTGCATGCAATCGAAGACGAAGCGACGATGAACCATATTGAAGCACACGAGATTTCTTCGCAGGAACTCGGCGAAATGGTTTTAAAAAAATTATTCGATATAGACCGGGTAGCCTATGTGCGCTTTGCCTCAGTGTACCGGATGTTCGAGAATGTTGATGAATTTTTGAAAGAGATAACGAAATTATCTCGTCTACAAAAAAGAACAAAAAAAATCGGGAGGAATTAGAGTGAACACACCGCAACGGAGTAACTACTGGGAGGAGTTTCTCGGTAATACCCGGCCGGCCGCACCAGGCGAAACAATTATCAAACAGGTTGTGAAACGTAACGGCAAGCTGGAGCGTTATGACCACGGGAAAATCGCCGGCGCCATTGCTAAAGCCATCCGGGCCGTCAAAGGCGAAGACGATCTGGAATTAGTCGAGCGGCTGACCGGGAAGGTCGAAGAGAAACTGAAACTGTTCATGGCTGGGCGGCATTACAATTCGGCGCCTGCGATTGAGGAAATCCAGGATATAGTAGAAACCGTGCTGGTAGAAGCACACGAGGTGGCACTCGCAAAAGCCTACATTATTTACCGGGCCCGGCATGAAGTAATCCGTGATACCCGGAAGCTCATGCTGGATATAAATACCACCATGGACGGGTATCTGTCCCAGTCCGACTGGCGGGTAAATGAGAATGCAAATGTCAATTTCTCCCTCGGTGGACTCATCCTGCATAATTCAGGAACAATTACCGCCAATTACTGGCTTAAAAATATTTACCCGGAAGAAATCTCGGAAGCTCATATCAATGCTGATTTTCATATCCACGATCTTTCCATGTTTTCGGGGTATTGTGCCGGATGGTCGCTGCGCCAGCTTATCATGGAAGGCCTCGGAGGAGTACCAGACAAAATCACCTCGGAACCTGCCCAACACCTCTCCACCCTTATCCAGCAGATCGTCAATTTCTTAGGAATAATGCAGAACGAATGGGCAGGGGCTCAAGCCCTTTCCAGTTTCGATACCTTTCTCGCCCCCTTTGTCCGGGTAGATAAGCTCTCTGCCAAAGATGTGAAGCAGGCGATTCAAAGTTTCATTTTCGGCGTAAATACGCCCTCCAGATGGGGTAGTCAGGCGCCCTTTACCAATATAACCCTAGACTGGATCGTGCCGCAGGATATGGCCGACCAGCGGGCGATAGTAGGCGGCAAGGAGCAGGATTATACCTACGGGGATTGCCAGCACGAGATGAATGTGATCAACAGGGTGTTTATCGAATTGATGATTTCCGGGGATGCAAACGGGCGTGGATTCCAATATCCAATACCGACGTACAATATTACGCGGGATTTCGACTGGGACTCGGAAAACGTCCGGTTGCTGTTTGAAATGACCGCCAAATACGGGACACCTTACTTTCAAAATTTCATCAACAGTGATTTGAACCCCGGCGATGTGCGCTCCATGTGCTGCCGATTACAGCTCGACAAGCGTGAACTCAGGAAAAGAGGCGGAGGGCTTTTCGGGTCGGATGAGTTTACAGGCTCCATCGGTGTAGTTACGATCAATCTGCCCAGAATAGGTTATTTTGCCAGGACGAAGGTAGATTTCTATAACCGTCTTACCAACCTGATGGACCTGGCCGCCAGGTCACTCGTAATAAAGCGGAAGGTTATAAACCGCCTGATGGAGGCAGGGCTATTCCCATATACAAAAAGATATCTGAAACATTTCAATAATCACTTTTCTACAATAGGTATCGTGGGAATGAACGAATGCCTTCTCAATTTTCTCGGAAAGAATCTAACCCATGGAGAAGGCCGTGCCTTCGCTTTAGAAATCTTAAGCTATATGCGGAGGCATCTTGCGGACATCCAGGAAGATACCGGTGACCTTTTTAACCTTGAAGCCACCCCGGCTGAAAGTACGAGCTACCGGCTGGCAAAACACGATAAGGAACGGTATCCAGACATAATAACCAGCGGCATTAAAGAACCCTACTATACAAACTCAACGCAGCTTCCAGTAGACTATACGGAAGATATTTTCGAAGCTCTGGATCTTCAAGATGAGCTTCAAATAAAGTATACCGGCGGAACAGTTTTTCACGCCTTCCTGGGAGAAGCGGTGGATAACTGGAAATCCTGCCGGAATCTTGTAAAAACCATAGCGTATAACTACAGGCTGCCGTATTTCACAATAACGCCGACGTTTTCGGTCTGCCCGGTTCATGGGTATCTGGCCGGCGAGCATTTTACCTGCCCCCGTTGTGAGGAAGAAGAAAAGGCTAAGATCCGGCAAAAGATACAGGAACTGGAAAAGGAAAAAGAAATTGTATCTTCAAAAACTTTATAAAATGAGGTTCTTTCAAAATGTAAGCCCCCTTCGAGGGCGAGAAGTTCGGGTCAGCATATGGGGTAGCCCCCTTCGAGGGCGAGAAGTTCGGGTCAGCATATTGGGTAGCCACGGAATCCGCGGAAAGACACGGAAAAAAGGTAATTTAAATAATTCTTGGTTTAATAAACAATCCCAGTTACGGCTTGGAGCCGCAACTGGGCTGGATTATAGTTCTTCGCAAGTTGCGAAGAATACAAATGGAATAGTCCATTATTCCGCCTATTTCCGTGTGCTTCCGTGCTAATAAATTCTGATTTTTGAAATTGTCTCAAATTTTATTATTTATGATCAAGGAGGGGAATCAATGAGAACATTACAAGAGATTGAACAAGAAATTGCCGCCTTAAAAGAGCAGTTGAACACGGTGAAGGGAAAAGAGACGGAAGTCTATACGCGGATTGTGGGTTACTACAGATCGGTAAAAAACTGGAACAAGGGCAAAAAGGAAGAATATAATTTGAGAAAACTTTATACTCAACCCGGAGAGTATATCGAAAGCCCCTTTCTCAGAAGGGATACTTCGCTGCTTTCTTCATACGCATATTTCTACCGGAAAAACTGCCCCAATTGCCCCCCGGTAAAAGCATTCCTTGATACCCTTCCTTTTCGGGGCAAAGATATCGATGTAGATACCGAAGCAGGGTTGGAAGAAGCCAGGTCCCATCTGATATTCGCAGCTCCGACGGTTTTGTTTCTCGATGAAAATGGGAAAGAGATTTTCAGGGCTCACACGGTAGAGAGTATGAAAGCGCTTAAGCTTGCAGTCGCGGTGCAAGGCTGAAAACGCGGATAAACTAGACACTTTTAACAAGGCAGCATGGCCATCAGACTGGTAGGACTCCAAAAGACCACTCTCATTGATTTTCCCGGAGAGGTTGCAGCTACAGTGTTTCTACCGGGCTGTAACCTCCGTTGCCCTTACTGCCAGAATCCGGACCTGGTTGTGCCGCCATTTCCCCCCGATCTGGTAAGTATTGAAGAGCTTACCCGGTTTTTGAATAAACGCAAGAATGTGTTGGGAGGGGTCTGTATCTCCGGAGGCGAACCACTGATACATAAAGATCTGCCTGATCTGATCCATCTAATTCGGGATACAGGTTTAAAAGTGAAGATCGATACCAACGGGTCCATGCCGGGTGATCTGTCGGCCCTCCTGGCTAAAGAGCAGATCGACTATGTGGCAATGGATATAAAAACAGCCCCCAGGAAATATATCCAATTATTGGCCGGAAAAAAGAGTATTCAGCCTCCGCTGCCGGATTCAATCTGCCGGTCAATACGCTGTATTGTACAGTCGGGTATCTCCCACGAGTTCAGGACGACGGTTGTACCCGGGATTGTCACAAAAGACGATGTGCGTGAAATAGCCGGACTTATCCAGGGAGCGGGATTATACGTCCTGGCCGGTTTCCAGGCAGGCAAGACGCTTAATCCGGCCTATGAAACCGTGGACCCTTACCCTCTGGCGGTTCTGGAAGAGATGAAAGAAATAGTTGAGAAGCTGGGTATTCCATGCAAGCTAAGACCAAACCTGCCGGTATCTTCTTAGCTCTGAAGTTCGTAGTTATCACTGATACAGGCAATACCCCTGGCGTGCCGCTCTGAACGCCGCGGTCTCTTCCTCCCAGCCGCCGACGATATCAGCTACCGCTATCCTGTCGTCAAGTTGCTGGCGTACGCGCTCCGTGCCCATGAGAAGATCGAACTGGGGCGGCTGGCCTTCCCAACTGGTGGGCAGCCACTCAAAGGGCTGCGGATACATATCCTTGATTGTTGCCAGGATGTGCAGCCCCGTCTCCACGGGACGTAAGGCCAGACGGTCCAGCACGTGCACCTGAACCCCGCTGCACCACTCGCCATTGAACTTACTGTAGGTGGGTGTGAAATCTACCGGGCGAAAGCGGACACTGCCCAGACTCAAGGCATTGAGAGCATCAGCCAGCGCGCGACCCTTGATCCACGGCGCGCCGATGACCTCGAAGGGCTTAGTTGTACCCCGTCCTTCTGAAAGGTTGGTCCCCTCCACGAGACAGGTTCCCGGGTACACAGTAGCCGTATCCAGAGTAGGCATATTAGGCGACGGGGGCACCCAGGGCAGACCGGTCTGGTCAAACCACATGTGTCTGCGCCAGCCGCGCATAGGAACCACCGTGAGTTCGGCCCCAAGACCGAACTCGCGATTGAAATAGAGGGCCAGTTCGCCAATGGTCAGGCCGTAGAGCACGGGCAAAGGGTAACGCCCGATGAATGAGGAAAAACTACGATCAAGGATGTTGCCCTCCACCGTAAGCCCGCCCAGAGGGTTGGGGCGGTCAAGCACCAGGATAGGAACTTTATGCTCGACGGCTGCCTCCATCAGGTACGACAGCGTGTACAGGTAGGTATAATAGCGGCAACCCACATCCTGTATGTCGAAAACGAGGAGATCAAGCCCCCGGAGCATCTCCGCGGTGGGCTTCCGAACTGGACCATAAAGGCTGTACACCGGCAAGCCGGTTTCAGTATCGGTACCCGAGGAGACCGCGATCCCATCCTGCACGCCGGCCCGTATACCGTGCTCCGGACCAAAAAGGGCTTTAAGCCGGGCTTGCGAATGGCGGGAAAAAATGTCAATCGTGGACGTGAGGTCCGCACTTACGCCGGTGGGGTTTGTGGCCAGGCCGATCCTGCGGCCGTTAAGCACGTTGGCCTGCTCCTCAAACAGCACCTCATTACCTGTCTTCACCCGCGTGTGTTCTGCTGACATATTGCGCTCCTTCTACCCCTTCAGTGCCCCGATCCTGATCCCCTCCATGAAGTACTTCTGGAAGGAGAAGAAGAAGATGATCATGGGAACGGCAGCCATGGTGGCGCCCGCCATGAGGAGCCCGTAGTTCGTGCCGAACTCGCTTCGGTAGATGAAGCTCAGTCCCACTTGAAGAGTGTAGTACTCTGCCTTCTGCAGCACTACCAGCGGCCAGAGGAAGGCGTTCCAGTAGCGCTGAAAAGCAAAGATGGCGTTGACAGCCAGGGCCGGTTTGGCAAGGGGAATAATAATGCGGGCGAAGATCTTGAGTTCCGACCCTCCATCAATGCGAGCCGCCTCTTCCAGTTCTGACGGCAAGGTCTGGATGAATTGCTTCATGAGGAAAATGCCGATGACATCTGCCAGACCGGGTATGATCACGGACCCGTAATTAGAAACAGCGGCCAGGAAAGCAGCCTGCTGCGGAAGACGCAAGGCAATCCGCGTCAGTACGCTCCGCATGTCGCTTATCATAATATACAGCGGCACCAGCGTTACCTGGCTGGGAATCATAAGGGCACCGATAACCAGCCAGAACAGGAGCTTGCTGCCCGGGAACTTACGTTTGGCGAAGGCATAGCCGCACATGGCATCAAAGAGCACGTGTAACCCCATGGTTACAAAGGCAATAAAAAGGGTGTTCAGGCTCCAGCGCAAAACATACGGGGCGGCGTTGAAGACCAGCCGGAAGTTTTCCAGGCTCGGGTTTTTCGGGAGGAACTCCGGAGGCAGCTTGATCACCTCGCTGCCGGGGGTAAAGGCCGTGTTGAACATCCAGTACAGGGGGAACAGGCTGGTCACCGCAGCCACCGTCAAGGCTAGGTAGATGACGGCTTTCACCCCCAAGCCTGCTTTAAGCTTAACCCGTTGCGGTCTTAAGGGCCTGTTTACCTGCATGAGCTGTCTCCCCATGTCTCACGGTCAACCATCAGTATTCCACTTCTGTACTCAGAAACTTGAACTGAACGATAGAAAAGGCAGCAATAATGACAAAGAGCACCAGCGCCTCCGCCGACGCCTTGCCGAAGTTAAAATCGCTGAAAGCCGTGGAGTAGATGAGCTGTACAATGGTAGTCGTGGCGTTGATTGGACCGCCGGCAGTCATCACGTAGACCCGATCGAAAACCTGGAAAGCGGCAATGGTGTAAATGACCGTCAGGTAGAGGGTGGTCGGCCGGAGCAAGGGAATAGTAATGTGGAGCCACATCTGCGCGGCGTTGGCTCCCTCAACTTCCGCGGCTTCATAAAGTTCTCTGGGGATGGAGCCGATTGCCGCCGAGTAGAGGACAACACCGCTGCCAGGGATGACCAGAATCGTGCTCAGGATAATACTCCATAGAGCAATGCGTGGATCAACCAGCCAACGCACCGGCCCCAGGCCTGCCAGGCCGAGCAGCCAATTGAAAAAGCCGTAGTCAGGGTTGAAAATCCACAACCAGACCAGAGAGATGATGACGATGGAGGTCACGTTGGGCAGGTAAAAGGCGCCGCGATACAGAGCCTGGATGCGATTGCTTAATGGTTGGAGAAGGCCGGCCACCACCAGAGCCGCTGCGATCCACATCACCACAACGACCACTGCAAATTGAACCGTGTGCTGCATGGTCTCCCAAAAAAGCCTGGAACTCAGACCAAAGAAGATATCCTTAAAGTTCTCCAGGCCCACCCATTGGCTGCCCTTAAGCGCCCATTGCTGAAAGGCCAGCAGAAAAGCCCGCAGCACCGGATAGAGGAGAAAGACGAAGAAGAAAAACATGCTGGGAGCAATGAAGAAATAACTCCATTTGTAACGTTTCCAGGCGCGCGTCAACCGTCCAAGAAAGCCGGCGCGTGGCGGCCCAGCGAAGTCGAAACTTTGACCAGTCATGGTGCGCGGCCTCCCTTAACACATCTTAAGTCACCCTGTTATCGAAAACCCTCCCGCTCCACCGGACCGGGAGGGCAGCCTGTTGGGGGTGTACGAGTCTACTTGTTGACCTCGTCGAGGGACTTCTGGTAAGGCACCGCAATCTCGTTCATGGCATCCTGCGCCTTCTTCTGGCCCAGGATCACGGCCTGGAGCGCGGCCACGAATTGGGTGTTCTGGATCTCGTTGGGAACTTCAGTGGGCACTTCATAGACACCATACTGGACAGCTCTGGCCACCAGCGAGAAGTAAGGGTCTGCGTCCAGGTTCCTATTCGACTTACGCAGGCCAGGTGCAAGCTGGAAACCCGGGATGTCAACCCCGATCTGGCTCCCAGTCAGGTACCTGGCCAGCTTATGGGCCGCCGCGACTTTATCTTTGTCAGGCCCATCCACAACCGCATAGAGGCCGAAAGCGCCGTTGGTGACAGGCTTGCCCAATTTGCCTGTGGGAATGGGCAACACAGCCAGGGGGAACTTGTCGTTGACCAGGGTGCGAATGAAACCCGGAGTGCTGATGAGCATGGCCACTGTCTTGTTCTTCTGGAACTGGCTCTGCACCGTTACCTGGTCAGGCACACCGAAATCGAGCGGCCCCACCTTGTACTTGAGGTTCAAGTCGGCATACTTCTGCAGAGCCGACACAAACTCCGGTTTATTGGCCACGAACTTCTTGCCGTCCGGACTCAGGATACGTCCCCCGTCGATGTAGAGCATCGGCCAGTACTCGACTGCCCCCGCTTTGGATGAAGCCGTGACACCGTAAATTTTGGTACCGTCGGCGCGGGTGAAGGTCAGCTTCTGGGCGGCGGCGACGAACTCGTCGTAAGTCCATGGCTTGTCGAAACTGGGCAGGGCAACCCCACGCTCCTTGAAGATGTCGGTGTTGGCCAGGATGGTGATGGCTGTAACCCACAACGGCCAGGCGTACTTCTTGCCTTTATAGCTGGCAATGTCCCATGCACTCTCGTAGAAGTCGGCCTTGTCTTCGGCGGTCAGGTACGGCTCTACCTCAGACAGGATGCCCTGCTTGGCGTAGCGGGGCATGTTGACGCTCGTAACCCGGAAGATGTTGATGTCGCTCCTGGCGGCTAGAGCGGTTTCAAGCTTCGTGTCGCCTTCGGCTGTCCATGGGATACCGACGATCTCAATCTTGATGTTCGGGTTAGCCTTCTCGAAGAGCTCGATGGCTTTGGCCGTCGTCACCGACCCGGCGTCCGTACCGCCAGCCACATAGCCGCGCTGGTAGAAAATGATCCTCGTAACCCTGGGCGTTTGGGCGTAGACAGCGATGCCGACCGCAAAAATAGTGAGAATCACGATAAAAAACAGTTTCTTCATTATCATCTCCTTTTCTTACATTCTTAAGTCATGGTTCAACAGTCGTATTAGAGCTGATCCCCTTTGGCCGCAGCATGACTCCTCGCATATCAATTGTACGTGCCCGGTTGAGGCTTGTCAAGGCAGCGCATTGACTCACCAAAAATCTAACTGAAAAAAGTTAATGCCTCACGAGAAAATCTAACCGAAATCTCCATCAAAAAGACTTTCCTAAAAAAGTTTAAAAGGTGGAGTAATGAAAGGATTGTTT